>CAMNDN010000016.1:0-37183 GCA_946535445.1 uncultured Lachnospiraceae bacterium | reverse complement strand
TTACCTTGATGGAAGTGAAATACAATTGAAGAAAAAAATTTGGGGGCTGTCACATCAGGCAGCCCCTCTCTTATTCTCTATTCTATTGTTTCTCTTTTAATCTCTCGGATTATTTTTGAGAATAACATCATGACTTCCGCCTTCCACGATCGATGTGGAAGATACGACTGTCAGCCTGGCCTTCTGCTGAAGCTCGGGAATAGACAGAGCACCGCAGTTACACATCGTTGAGCGGATCTTATAAAGAGTCGTGCCCACACCTTCAGCCAGAGTTCCCGCATAGGGAACATAGCTGTCTACGCCTTCCTCAAAGCTGAGCTTGGAAGCACCGCCAAGGTCATAGCGCTGCCAGTTCCGGGCACGGTTGGATCCTTCACCCCAGTATTCTTTCACATAATTGCCGCCGACACGAAGCTTGCTTGTCGGACTTTCGTCGAAACGGGCAAAATAACGGCCCAGCATGACGAAATCAGCGCCCATTGCCAGCGCGAGTGTAATGTGATAATCGTGTACAATACCGCCATCCGAGCAGATCGGAATATAGATACCTGTCTGCTTATAATAATCGTCTCTTGCCTTGGCCACCTCGATAACTGCTGTAGCCTGTCCGCGTCCGATACCTTTCGTCTCACGAGTAATACAGATCGAACCTCCGCCGATACCGATCTTGACAAAATCAGCTCCTGCCTTCGCAAGGAAAAGGAATCCCTCTCTGTCTACGATGTTTCCGGCACCCACCTTAACAGTATTTCCGTAATGTTCACGGATCCAGCCGATCGTCCTGCTCTGCCACTCGCTGAACCCTTCAGAAGAATCGATACAGAGGACATCTGCTCCCGCTTCGACAAGAGCCGGAACTCTCTCCGCATAATCTCTGGTATTGATTCCCGCACCTACTACATAACTCTTATTGGCATCAAGAAGCTCGTTCACATTCTCCTTGTGGCTGTCATAATCTTTACGGAAAACGATGTACTGAAGCCTTCCTTCCTCATCAAGAAGCGGAAGCGTATTGATCTTATTATTCCATATAATATCATTGCAGTCATGGAGACTTGTCGTTGCCGGGGCAGTCACCAGATTCTCGAGAGGAGTCATGAATTCCGTGACCTTAAGCTCGTTGGACATACGGGAAAGTCTGTAATCTCTGGACGCAACAATGCCAAGAAGTTTCCCGTGCGCAGTCCCGTCGTCTGTGATCGCCACAGTAGAATGCCCGGTCGCGTTCTTTAAATCAAGAACATCACCCAGTGTAGCCTCAGGGGACAGATTGGAATCACTTGTGACAAACCCTTTCTTATAGGCTTTGACACGTCTGACCATGTCGGCTTCCTCACGAACTGTCTGAGAACCATAAATAAACGATACGCCTCCCTGCTTTGCCAGTGCGATAGCAAGCTTCTCGCCGGAAACAGACTGCATAATGGCAGAAACCATCGGGATGTTCATTTTAAGAGGGCACTCTTCCTCTCCCTTTTTATATTTAACAAGAGGAGTCTCAAGAGAGACCGCTGCCGGTACACATTCAGAAGACGAATAACCAGGAACAAGCAGATACTCACCAAATGTACGGGACGGTTCCGAAAAGAAATAAGCCATATACAATCTCCTTTTTCTAGTAATTATTGTTCTGACCGCAATACGGTACTATGCAACATGCGGGCTGATCGCCCTTTTGATTATTGGGAGATATTGTAACTCATTTGTTTTAAAATCACAACCACTTAATTTTAATAATTCTCTTTAAATTGACTGCTGCTCACTTTTCCAGCGCGAACATAAGAATGGACATCGCTGTGATGGCCGCAGTCTCGGTCCTTAATATCCGCCTTCCGAGAGTAATGATATGGGCTCCGGCATCGCCTGCCGCTTCCACTTCCGAGGGGTCGAACCCTCCCTCCGGTCCAATGAAGACCGCTACAGATTCCTGTGCTTTTATTTCTCTGAGAAAATCCCTCGTCTTCGAGATATCTTCAGCACATTCATACGGAAACAGAATATGATCGCATTCTCCTGCCTCTTTCACAGCGTCCCGGAAAGATATAACAGAGGATACTTCCGGGATCAATCCGCGCTTTGCCTGCTTGGCTGCCGACTCTGCAATATTCTGCCACCTTTTCACCCGGTTCTCGGCTTTCCTCGGATCCAACTTTACAACACATCGCTTCATTGAGACCGGAACGATCCTGTAAGCGCCAAGCTCGACTGCCTTCTGAATGACAAGTTCCATCTTGTCGAATTTCGGAAGTCCCATATACAGTGTGATCCGATTGGAAAGCTCCGCCGCGTTCTCTTCCGAAAAAAGAAGGTCCGCGAGGATCCTGTCCGCCTGAATCTCCCGGATCCTGCAGGTCGATACCCTGCCGTTCTCATCGACGGCTTCGATATCCTCTCCTGCCTTCATGCGGAGTACGTTTCGAATATGATTGACATCGCTGCCTTCAACGGTAAGCAATTTATCTTCAATCTGTTCTGAATTGATAAAAAAACGGAACATTAATCTTCTCCCTGAGCATATGATGATCTGTATTCTTACTACGACCGGGCTATGATACTCTCCCATTCACCCATCGGCACTTCCTCGATAATGGTCAGTCCCGACGCTTCCATTGCGTCCCGCACCACCTGTGCATGCGTCTTCAGGATCCCGGATGTAATATAATAACCGCCTTTTTTCAGACGATTCGGAACCTCCGGTGTTATTCCGGCAAGAATTTCAGCAATAATGTTGGCCACAACGATATCATACCCATCTCCTGCCTTCTCACGGATCTCTTCATCTGCCGTTATGTCTCCTATGCCGTATTCAAATGTTGACGGGTCGATCTGATTCTTCTCCAGATTTTCAGCAATTGCCGGCAGTACATTGGTATCCAGATCTGTTCCGAAAACATATTCCGCGCCGCTCTTTAACGCAATAATTCCCAGTATACCGCTTCCCGTACCTATATCGAGCATGCGCATACCGGGTCTTAAATACTTCCGGATCCCTCTGATCGCCAGCTGCGTCGACTCATGCTTCCCGGTTCCGAAAGCCATCCCGGGATCTATATGGAGTATTAACTCATCCGACTCCTGAGGCGGTATCTCTTCCCAGGAAGGAACTATACGGATGTTATCGATCGTGAACTGGTGGAAATACTGTTTCCAGTTATTGATCCAGTCCTCCTCCGCCGTCGTTCCGATTTCTATGGATCCTTCCCCGACATCCGTCGACTGTCCGATTTCCAGGAGTCCCCTGATCACTTTCTGCAGAAGTTCATCCTCATCCTCAGATTCATCCTTTTCATCCGGAACCTCAACATAGAATGAGACTCTGGCCGTGTGATCATTGTACCCAAGATCCGGCACAACATCCCCAAAATATCCTCCGTTCTCCTCCGGAAGGACCGGAACTTTATCCTCGATCTCGATCCCGGTGATTCCAAGATCATTAAGCATGGCACAGACAAGGTCTTCTGCTTCCTCGGTCGTATTAATCGTATATTTGGTCCACTCCATAAGCGATCTCCTTATTTTTGAAGAAAATGGGCTGTCGCGCAAATGCCTGTCAGCACCCTGTATTGCAGATGCTTTTTGCAAATATCCGCAATATACAGTACTGACATTGCCTGGTGCGACAGCCCCATATTCCATGTGCTTCTGTTCTGTTTTATTTTTCACCGCATTCTTCGGCAAATTTTCTCAAAGCTTCCTTCTGCGCTTTATTGAGCTTGGTCGGAACCTGTACGACCAGCGTCACATAATGATCGCCGCGACGGTTCGAATTCTGAAGAGAAGGAACACCTTTTCCTCTCAGACGAACTCTTGTATCTGTCTGTGTTCCGGCTTTTACTTCGTACTCGACTTCTCCGTCGATCGTCTTTATCCGGATCTTGCCGCCGAGGGCTGCTTTCGTAAAAGTGATCGGTACCGTCGAGTAGAGGTCTGTATCATTCCTCTGGAAAAGAGGATGACGGGATACACGAACTTCGACAAGAAGATCTCCTCTCGGACCGCCGTTAACGCCAGGCTCTCCCTTCTCACGGACACGTACGGACATACCGTTGTCAATACCTGCCGGAATCTGGACCTTGATTTTCACTTTCTTTGTCTTATACCCTGTTCCGCGGCAGTCAGGACACTTTTCACGGATGATTTTTCCTGCACCCCGGCATTCCGGGCATACCCCCTCCGTCTGCATCATACCGAAGATGGATTGCTGAGTCTGGATCACGCGCCCCGTTCCGTGACATCTGCCGCATGTCTCAGGCGAAGTGCCCGCCTTGGCGCCGGTTCCGTGACAAGTCTCGCATTCTTCTCTGAAATTTATCTCGATCTGCTTTTCACATCCGAATACGGCTTCCTCAAAACTGATGCTGACAGATGTGCGGACATTTGCGCCGCGCATAGGATCGTTGGCGGAACGGGATCTTGTTCTTCCGCCGCCTCCGAAAAGGTCACCGAAAAGATCGCCGAATATATCTCCGCCGCCAAAGCTGTTAAAGTCAAATCCACCGTAGCCGCCCTGTTCAAATGCGGCAAACCCGAACTGATCATACTGTTTTCTCTTCTGAGGATCGGAAAGGATTGAGTACGCCTCGGATGCCTCTTTGAATTTTTCGGCAGCCTCTTCACTTGGATTAACATCCGGATGGTATTTCTTAGCCAGTTTTCGATATGCTTTCTTGAGTTCGGCATCGTCGGCATTCTTACCTACGCCCAGGACCTCATAGTAATCTCTTTTCTCCGCCATATGTTCCCTCTATATCAATCTGTTATGGTAAACGATTCTGACCTGCCTTTAAACAGTAAAAGAAAGGCCCCCACTCCGAAGCGGGAGCCTTTAAATTCAAACCGTCATTATACTTCTGTATAATCAGCATCTACGACATCATCGTCGCCGCCCTGGCCGCCGTTATAAGCGCCGCCCTGCGGCATAGGACCTGCCTGCTGAGCCTGCTGTGTCTGCTCATACATCTTTGCGAAAAGTTTCTGAGCGGAATTCATCAGCCTGTCTTTGGCATCCTTGATCTCCGCGATGTCTGCATCACTCAGATTATTGTTGTTCTTATGCTTTTCAACAACAGCTTTCAGTGCCGAAAGATCGGACTCAACGCCGGCCTTGTCGGATGCTTCAAGCTTGTCACCGGCTTCCTGCATAGCATTCTCGACCTGGAATACCATGGACTCCGCCTCATTTTTGGCATCTACGCCTTCCTTACGCTTCTTATCCTGTGCTTCGAAAGCAGCAGCTTCCTTGACTGCTCTGTCGATATCCGCATCAGACATATTTGAAGAAGCGGTGATCGTGATATGCTGTTCCTTACCTGTGCCCAGATCCCTTGCAGATACGTTTACGATACCGTTTGCATCAATGTCAAATGTTACCTCGATCTGCGGAACGCCACGTCTTGCCGGCGGGATACCGTCCAGTCTGAACTGGCCAAGGGACTTATTGTCAGCCGCGAACTGTCTCTCACCCTGAAGAACATTGATATCAACGGCTGTCTGATTATCGGCAGCTGTGGAGAATACCTGGCTCTTCTTTGTCGGGATCGTTGTGTTCCTCTCGATCAGACGGGTTGCGATGCCGCCCTCTGTCTCGATGGAAAGTGAAAGCGGTGTTACGTCCAGAAGAAGGATATCGCCGGCACCCTTGTCGCCTGCGAGCTTGCCGCCCTGGATGGAAGCACCTACAGCAACACATTCATCCGGGTTAAGATTCTTGCTGGGCTCCTTGCCTGTAAGGGCTTTTACCTTATCCTGAACAGCCGGGATACGTGTTGAACCACCGACAAGGAGGACCTTGGTAAGCTCAGAGGCGGTAAGACCTGCATCCTGCAGAGCCTTCTGAACCGGGACAGCTGTCCTTTCAACAAGGCTTCTGGTGAGCTCATCGAACTTGGCTCTTGTCAGATCCATGTCGAAATGCTTCGGTCCGTCAGCCGTAGCTGTGATGAACGGCAGGTTGATATTGGTCGTCGTTGAAGAGGACAGTTCCTTTTTAGCTTTCTCAGCTGCTTCTTTCAGTCTCTGAAGAGCCATCTTATCGTTGGAAAGATCAACGCCTTCTTTCTGTTTGAAATCATTCAGCATATACTGTGTGATCGCATTATCAAAATCATCGCCGCCGAGTCTGGAATCGCCATTAACAGCGAGAACCTCAATGACGCCGTCACCGATCTCAATAATAGATACATCGAATGTACCGCCGCCAAGGTCGTATACCATGATCTTCTGATCGGACTCATTGTCAAGACCATATGCCAGAGCTGCCGCTGTCGGCTCGTTAATGATACGCTTTACTTCAAGACCGGCAATTTTACCGGCATCCTTTGTTGCCTGGCGCTGTGCGTCATTGAAATATGCCGGAACCGTAATAACAGCTTCCGTTACAGCCTCACCGAGATAGTTCTCAGCATCTGCTTTCAGTTTCTGAAGGACCATTGCGGAAATTTCCTGCGGTGTATAGCTCTTGCCGCCCATGGTGACCTTTTCGTTCGTTCCGATTTTTCTCTTGATGGAAGCGATTGTGTTGTCTGCATTTGTAACAGCCTGACGCTTAGCCGGCTCACCGACCAGTCTCTCACCTGATTTCGTTACGGCTACGACAGACGGTGTCGTCCTTGCACCCTCAGCATTGGCGATAACGACCGGCTGGCCGCCTTCCATAACTGCTACACAGCTGTTTGTTGTACCTAAATCAATACCAATAATCTTACTCATTACCATTACCTCCAGTATTCATGTATTTCCTTTACAAAAATAGTATAATTTCTTAATTTATTTCAAACCCCTTGCGGAGATATGAATCAGTTCGCTACTTTGACCATAGAATGGCGGACGACAGTATCCTTATACAGATACCCTTTCAGCAACTCTTCGGCCACAATGTTCTCGCCCAGAGACTCATCTTCGACATGCATGACGGCATTGTGAAGATTCGGATCGAACTCTTTTCCGGCAGCATCGATCGGTGTGACTCCCAGGTCAGCAAGGACCGTTGTGAACTGCTTGTAGATCTTATGCATGCCCTGTGTAAAGGGATCTTCCTGATCTTCCTCTGTGACCAGTGAGAATCCTCTTTCAAAATTATCAAGGACCGGAAGGATCTTCTCTATGACATCTTTCGCTCCCATCGCATACATCCCGGATTTCTCCTTCTCTGTACGCTTTCTGTAATTATCGAACTCTGCCATGAGCCTCATATACTGATCATTCAGCTGCCTGATCTGTTCATCCTTTTTTTCAAGTTCTTTCTTGCTCTTTCTGCCGAAGATATCCATCGGCTCCGGTTCCTTTCCAGCGTCGGCAGTTTCCGCCCCGGCCTCTTCTTCCGTTTCCTGTTCGGTGTTCTCAGCGTTCTCTTCCTGCTCAGCGATCTCTTCTGTCTCCCCGGCAGATTCAGTTTCCGCCTCCGCAGCTTCCTCGTGAGCATCGGCGACAGCTTTCTTCACCGCCTCTTCCATTTCTTCTGAAATATTCTTTTCTTCTGTACTCAATGATAAAGCTCCTCGCTTTCTGCTTCCTGTCTGTTACAAGTCCTGCCCGCCGGACCCGGCACAGGATCCGGTCAGTGTAAGCTGACATATTGCAAATCAAATCCTGCTCGTCCCTGCGGAACGTATACCCTGTCTTTCTCAGAGGCTAATTTCCCGGTCCCGAAGCTTTCGTACCCGAATCGGCAGGTACTGCTTTCTCGTCCCGGAACAACTCACTTAATGATTCCTTTACGGTATTCAGGTTATCCATGACTTTTTCATAATCCATACGTTTCGGACCGATGATACCGATCGTCCCCTGCATTCCGTTGCCCAGATCATATGTTGCCGTCACGACACTGCAGTCTTTCATGGATTCGACCGGACCTTCCTCACCGATATAGACCTTTATTCCTGTTCCGGTATCGACGGACTCCATTTCCGTATCCTTGATAAAATCCGCAAGAAGACTCTTTTCTTCAAGTGTCGTGATCAACTGGCTGGCTCTGGACTTATCTGCCAGTTCCGGATAGCGGAAAATATTATTGGCTCCGCTGGTATATATTTCCATATTCTCATCGGTCTCGGCACGGATCACTTCCGCAATCGTATCAAGTACATCATTAACGACCTGTGCATGTATTCCGGCCTCTTCCTTGATATTGGATATCAGTCCCAAATTGATATCGGATAATGTAAGTCCGTTCAATCTGGTATTCAGAAGCAGGTTAAGCTTCAGGACCTGCTCCTCATTGATTTCTTCATCAAGATCCAGCAGATGATTCTTGACGATATTTCCCTCGATCACAACAACATCGAGCAGCTGTCTTGAATTGATCCTGCTCAGCTGGATGAATTTCACCTTATTTCCTTTATAAGAAGGAGCGGAGATCATCGTCGTGTAATTGGTCCTGGAAGCCAGCAGTCTGACGACCTGCTTAAGAATCTCCTCCATTCTGTTGGTCTTATAAATCATCAGGCTGTTCATCGCGGTGACCTGAGAAGTTCTTTCCTCGACCAGTTCGTTGACATATAAACGATATCCCTTATCGGAAGGAATGCGGCCTGCCGATGTATGGGGCTGTATAATATACCCCATTTCCTCCAGATCGGACATCTCGTTCCGAATTGTCGCGGAGCTCAGGTTCAGATCCGTGTACTTGGAAATCGTCCGGGAACCGACAGGTTCTCCTGTTTCCAGATAGTTTCGGATTATAGCCTGCAGAATCTTCCGCTTTCTATCTGTCAGTTCCATGACATTACTTCCTTTCCTCCGTTTTTGTTAGCACTCGATGTATTGGAGTGCTAACATCTATGACATAATATACTCCCGGGATTTGAGGATGTCAACACTTTCTTTAAAAAATCGCCAAAAAAGAACTGCCGCATTTTCTGCGGCAGTTCCGTAACGAAAGTCAGTCTATCTTATTTATATTACTGATAGTTTTCAGCCATCTTTCTTGTCTCGGGACTCTTCTCATCATCATCACAGCACATATCTACAGAAGGAGCTTTTTGGGGCTTCGCACTCTTATCGATCGGTGTAGCATCCCCGAGTCCTGTTGCCTCGGATACAAGTCCGAGTGAGGAAATAACACCCGTAAGATCTGTCGGCATGTAAATCTTTGTTGCGCGACCGTCCGAAACATTCTTCAATGCCTCAAGACCTTTGAGCTTCAGTACGGATTCATCGACATTTGCATCTTTAAGAGCTTTCAGACCGTCTGCTTCAGCCTGATATACAAGGGCGATCGAGCGGGCACGGCCTTCCGCAAGAGCGATCTGCGCATCACGCTCAGCTTCCGCAGCAAGGATCTTGGCCTGCTTGTCACCTTCCGCGCGTGCTACAACAGATTCCTTGTGAGCGGTTGCTTCAAGAATCGTCTGACGCTTTTCACGCTCCGCTTTCATCTGCTTTTCCATCGCGCTCTGAATCTCTGCCGGAGGGATAATGTTCTTCAGCTCGACACGAGTGACCTTGATACCCCAGGCATCTGTAGCCTCATCGAGGATCTGCTGCATCTGGCTGTTAATAATGTCACGGCTTGTAAGGGTCTGATCAAGCTCCATACCGCCGATGATATTACGAAGGGTCGTCGCATTAAGATTCTCCAGGGCACTTACCGGTCTGTCGACACCGTATGTATAAAGTCTCGGATCAAATATTTTAAAGTATACGACCGTGTCGATCTTCATTGTTACATTGTCTTTTGTAATAACATTAGACGGAGCAAAGTCGCATACCTGCTCCTTCAGAGATATCTTGCCGGCAATACGTTCAACGAACGGAGCTTTCAGATGCAGGCCGTGTTCCCAGGTCGCCCTGTAACTTCCGAGGAACTCGACAACGTATGCGTTCGCCTGCGGCACAACGCGTATGCATGAAAGCAGAAGCCACAAAACAAGAACAATCAGAACAATAAGAAAAATTGAAAATCCCATGTTTCTACCTCCTACTCAGGAAACAATTATTACAGGGAATTGATTTCCCCGTCCTTTACAGTATAACATCTGTTCATGAACAGGTAAAGCAATTCACAGCATCTGATGGCGAACTACCGCGTACTCGTCATCCAGCCTGTAATACGGACAGGATCCACGAGGTGATGTGATGAACCGAACATACTCGTCCTCATCCATATCCACCGCGCAATAATACTCCTCATCCTCTTCGTCATATACAAAGTAGACACAACTGTCACATATATTCATATGATCTCCTGTAACCTCCTGTGAGTGATGCGGTATGTTATGCCTTTCCGCCGCGATTTCTGCCGCGTGCCCTGTTGTACTTTTTATAGGTACGTTCCGGCTGCGCGTTCTTCATAATTGCAGCATCTTCTCTTGCTCCGGCTCTCCTCTTTCTGACGGCAGATTCCGTGTCGGCAACATCATCCAGATTCTTTTTGAGCTCGACCATCTGGTCACGCAGCTCTGCCGCCATCTCGAAGTTGAGTTCCGCTGCTGCCGCCCGCATCTGTTTTTCCACTTTCCCGATCAGTTCCTCCAACTCAGCCCGGCTCATATCTTCCGGATCCTTATCCAGCCTTGCTTCCGTCTTCGCTACTTCTTTCGAGATGGAGATCAGATCCCGTACTGCTTTGCGGATCGTAGTAGGTGTAATGCCGTTTTCTTCATTATATCTCTGCTGGACACTTCTCCTTCTCCGGGTCTCCTCAATAGCGCGCCGCATGGAATCAGTCATGACATCAGCATACATAATGACGTGCCCGTCCGCATTTCTGGAAGCGCGGCCGATTGTCTGAATCAAGGATGTTTCAGAACGAAGGAACCCTTCCTTGTCCGCATCGAGTATGGCGACCAGTGTAATTTCGGGGATGTCCAGTCCTTCTCTGAGGAGATTGATGCCGACCAATACATCAAATACATCCAGACGCATATCTCTGATGATCTGTGTCCTCTCCAGTGTATCGATATCCGAATGCAGATAGCGCACGCGAATACCCAGATCTTTCATATAATCCGTTAGATCCTCCGCCATTCTCTTGGTCAGTGTAGTGATAAGCACCTTATTATGATTCTCCACTTCTCTGTTGACTTCGGAAATCAGGTCATCGATCTGTCCCTCGACCGGCCGTACATCCACATCCGGGTCCAGTAATCCTGTCGGCCGGATAATCTGTTCTGTCCTGAGCAGCTCATGTGACTGCTCATACTTACCGGGAGTAGCCGAGACGAAAAGGATCTGGTCGATCCTGTCCTCGAACTCTGTAAAATTGAGCGGTCTGTTGTCCAGAGCACTCGGAAGCCGGAATCCGTAGTCGACCAGTGTCGTTTTTCTGCTCCTGTCTCCATTGTACATGGCCCCGATCTGCGGAATCGTCATATGAGATTCATCGACAATAATCAGAAAATCATTTTTAAAGTAATCGATCAGTGTATACGGCGGTTCTCCCTCTACTCTTCCGGTCAGATGCCGCGAATAATTTTCTATCCCGGAACAGAATCCGGTCTCCTTCATCATCTCGATGTCGAACTCCGTACGTTCCGCTATACGCTGGGCTTCAAGAAGCTTGTCATTCGACTTGAAGAAGGTGACCCGTTCCCGCATTTCAGCTTCAATCTCATCGCATGCCTTATTCATCCTTTCCG
The DNA here is from genome assembly GCA_946535445.1 of uncultured Lachnospiraceae bacterium. Lineage (GTDB taxonomy): Bacteria > Bacillota > Clostridia > Lachnospirales > Lachnospiraceae > Chordicoccus. The sequence goes on along the minus strand of CAMNDN010000016.1, from coordinate 25,607 downwards.
GCGGGACGACATAAAAGGAAGCGGGATAAATAGCCTGATATGCCAGCTCAGCCTTTACATCACCTGTCAATGCATCGACCTGCATGACCCGCTCGATCTCATCCCCGAAAAATTCTATCCTGATCGCATACTCATTGTTATCCGCAGGAATGACCTCCAACGTGTCCCCTTTTACTCTGAAAGTGCCACGGTGAAAATCCATCTCATTCCGCTCATACTGCATATCGATAAGCTCCCGGATCAGCTCATCCCGGTCTTTCAGCATACCCGGACGTACTGATGTCATCATTTCCGCAAAATCTTCCGGAGCACCGATACCGTAAATACAGGAAACAGAAGCTACAATGACTACATCCCGTCTCTCCGAAAGGGATGAAAGCGCAGAGAGCCGCAGTTTATCAATCTCATCGTTGACCGCAGAATCTTTGGCTATATATGTATCAGAGGAAGGAACATATGCTTCCGGTTGATAATAATCATAATAAGAAACAAAATATTCCACTGCGTTCTCAGGAAAAAACTCTTTAAATTCACTGTAAAGCTGTGCTGCCAGCGTTTTGTTGTGAGCAATGACAAGAGTCGGTTTCCCTAATCTCTCAATAATATTGGCCATAGTGAACGTTTTTCCCGATCCGGTGACGCCCAAAAGGGTCTGAGCCTGATTTCCCTCACGAAAACCGCGGACCAGTGTATCAATTGCCTCCGGCTGATCTCCGGTCGGCGCATATTCCGAATGAATCTTGAACTCCATAATCAGACAGGTCCATCCTCTCTGGCATATTTATGCAGGTTATAAAAAGCAGCAATTGTCAAAACAAGTATCATTGCGAAGGCCGTGATATAAAAAATATCTTTCTCCGCAGTCATCGAGAAATCCCAGTAACCGTGAATCAGCATCGGGATAATTAAGGAGTACTTCATATACTGTTTTTTTCTGCGAATGTCGCCTCGTTTCTCCGCGGCCTTGGCCGTTCCAAGGTAATGTCCCATGTAGACACCGCAAATTGAATGGATCGGAATCAATCTGAGGAAAACAATTCCCGTTCCGAACTGCCACATATATAAAACATTTTCGATCGCTGCAAATCCGACTGCAGAAGCAAGACAATAGACAATGGCGTCGAACCGGTAATTGAACGCGGGATCCTTCCAGATGAACCTCGAGACCGGAGCGCGCTTACAAAATTCTTCGATCAAAGCGATCGCCAGGAAATTATCTATAATAAGATATAAATAGGAAGACTCATCCAGATCTGCATACATGAGCGCAACGCCGGCCAGTGATTCAAGCACAGCTGCGGCACAGGTCGAAGCAGCTCCCATAAGGAACACTTTAACGACCAGCCCTACAGGTTCCCGCTCTACACGGTCCAGTTTCCACACATACGCAAGCAGTAAAATCGGCGGCACAAGTCCCCACAATAAAAGATTTTCCATACATTCCTCCACATACCTACAGAATGAAAAAGCCGATACACTACGTATAACAACATATATGTCGACCTTCGTCGTCCGTCATATAACGCTGTACGTTCGTTCAGTGCATCGGCTCCGTATATTTATGTCCGGATTTCATCCGGTCACAATAGTCTTATAAAGAATATCAGATATCCAAATGTCTTCTTACTGTAATAAAGGACCCGAGAAGGCCTATGCCCAGTCCCAGAGCAAGTCCGACCGGTACAAGACTTGAAAATACCTGATTAACTGTCGGCAGTGATTCCGAAATGGAAGAGAGAATTTCAAACCTGCTCAGAATCATATCTACCATTTTGTCATACGTGAAATAGAGGAAAACAAGCGGAAGTGCCGCTCCAATCACTCCCAGCAGAATACCTTCGACTATAAAAGGAGCTCTTACGAACGCATCCGTTGCTCCGATCAGTTTCATGATCGCAATTTCATTTCGTCTGACAGAGATACCCATATTGACGGTATTCGAGATCAGGAAAATCGCAACGACCAGCAGAACGGCTATAATACCAATCGAAACATACATGAACAGCCTGTTAAAGCTGACAAGTGTCTTGGTAGCTGCAGCACTCTGATTTACCTGCCTTACTCCTTTCAGTTTTTCTATTTCTGCGACAACACTGTTCTGGTTTTCAATTTCATCCACCTGAACAGTATAACTTGCGGAATTGGCAAGCGGATTATCCGAGGCAAAGCTCTCGGCATACTCCGGATTGTCGCCAAAATATTCTTTCTGAAATTTCTCCCACGCTTCCTCAGCAGATGTAAATTTTACGCTGGTAACATGATCCATCTTCTCAATCTTTGTTCCGATATCCTTGATGGTCGCATCATCCAGTCCCTCGTCGAAAAGAACCGTCACACCGACTTCCTCTTCAAGTGTGCGTATCATAAAATTCACATTCATAAGAATGGAGAAGAATATGCCGAACACAAGAATACAGGCTGTCATTGTAGCAATGGAAGCAAGCGAGAACATCCTGTTCCGCCATATATTCTTAAATCCCTGTTTTAAAGCGTAAAGGAAAGATCTAGGCTTCATGATAGCCTCCTTCCTCCACGTCTCTCGTTATAACTCCGCGATGCATGGTAATAACACGTTTCTGGAACCTGTTGACAAGTTCTCTGTTATGGGTAACGACCAGAACAGTTGTGCCGCGTTCATTGATATCAAGAAGCAGCTTCATGATATCATACGAGTTCTTGGGATCCAGATTTCCTGTCGGTTCATCGCACAGAAGAATTTCGGGTTTATTCACAATCGCTCTGGCCACAGCCACTCTCTGCTGTTCACCGCCTGAAAGCTGCTTCGGCAGACTCTTATATTTCCCGGCCAGTCCGACAAGTTTCAGTGTCTCCGGGACCCTTTTTCTGATCAGTCTTCCGGGCGCTTCAACAACATGCTGTGCAAATGCCACATTTTCGTAGACATTTCTGTCGTTCAAAAGTCGGAAATCCTGGAAGACCACACCTACTTCTCTCCGGTATTTCGGAATCGCATTGTGCTTAATTGTATTCAGCACATGACCGTTTACCGTAATAATACCGCCTGTCGGTTCCAGTTCCTTAAGTAAAAGCTTTATCAGAGTAGACTTACCCGAACCGCTCTCACCGACTATGAATACGAACTCTCCCTTATTTACATGAAGCGTGACCGCATTAACAGCCGGCTGACCCCGGTTGTAAGACTTACTTACACGGTCTAGATCAATCATATGAATCCTCCTTCTTTTCGGGAAGACACAACCGATGCTTTTTTACATTTCTGCAAAAGCACCACATAGACATATCCGACCGTCACATACTCTTTTTATGATCAGAAATGTCTCAATATTCAAGTGTCTCCATATATTTCATATACCTTACGACCATAAGCGCAATTTTAAAAGTAATTGCGTCGTCGAACACACGGAGATCCAGACCCGTGCTTTTCTGGAGCTTGTCCAGACGGTATACAAGCGTATTTCTGTGAATGTAAAGCTGACGCGATGTCTCTGATACATTCAGGCTGTTCTCGAAGAACTTGTTGATAGTAGTCAATGTTTCATCATCGAAATCATCCGGCGATTTCTCCGTAAAGATTTCCTTGATGAACATCTTGCAGAGCGGGATCGGAAGCTGATAGATCAGTCGTCCGATTCCAAGCTGGCTGTAAGCAATTATATTCTGATCTCCGAAGAAAATCTTTCCGACATCCAGAGCCATTCTGGCTTCTTTATAGGACCGGGAAACTTCCTTGATCTCGGATACGGCATTTCCGTAGGCAACATGCGTAGAATCGAAATCTTCGTCATCCCTGGAAAGGGTACTGATGATCGATTCAGCTATGGCATGAAGCTCTTCCTGTCCCGCGTCATCATCCAGCTCCTTAATAACAATGATACTGTTCTCATCGACCGCTGTAATAAAATCGTTCTTGGACTTGGAGAACAGACCTTTTACTGCTTCCAGTGTACTGTAATCCTTGCTCTGCTCAGATTCCAGGATATAAACGACACGTTTCACATTCGTAGCAATGTGAAGCTTCATTGCACGATTATATACATCCACAAGCAACAGGTTGTCAAGAAGCAGATTCTTTATAAAATTATCTTTGTCGAAATGCTCTTTGTAGGCAACGACAAGATTCTGGATCTGGAAAGCCGCAAGTTTTCCGATCATCGTCATATCTTCGTTCCCGTGAACAATTACCACATACTCGACCTGATAATCATCGTAGACTTTGAAATACATGCTGCCGCGTATTTCCTGTGAATCTGCCTGTGACTCGGCAAAGCTGACAATATCAGACCGGTTAAAAGAATTTTCTGTCTCTGTCGAAGCGACGACTTTTCCTTCCAGATCTACGATTGTCAGTTCACAGCGTCCGATATTCTTGATTCCGTTTATTGTATCCTGAAGTACCAGATTGGAGATCATTTCCTTCCCTCGCTTTACCATGGGCCTGGGGGTATTCAGGGAAAGAACCTAAAATAACCCCAATAACATACAACATTTTTACTTTTTTGTGAAGCGCATTCTATATCTTTTAACATTTTCTTAACATATAGGCCAAGAAATGTACTTCTTCATTTTCAGACAATCCGCCAAGGAGGATGCGCAGTACTGTGGGCGGATGACATTCATGAAATACTTATCATACTTCAAAAAGAAGGTCCGCATAAGATGGCACCGGCCAGTAAGCCCTGTCTACAATGTTTTCCGCCAGATCGATCGGTCGCCTCAAATTATCCATTGCAGGAACGACCAGATTCCTGAAGGCTCTCGCCTGTTCAGCTCCCTGTGTCACTGACTCCGCAATGTGTGTCCCCTCCTCGAGCACTTTGCAGGCTTCCTGAGCCTCTCTAAGGTACCCATTCAGTACGGAAAGCAATTCTTTCTGCACAACGGGGTCTATCCCACAGTCTGTTGACGCGGCTGCGGATCGCGCAAGACTTGTGCTGTAGCGGATCATAGCGGGAATAAAATCTTTGCTGGCCATCTGAAGCATTGTTCTTGCTTCTATATTAATTGCCTTCGCATAAAGTTCATATTTTACTTCCGCTCTGGATTCCAGCTCTGCTTTTGAAAAGACGTCAAATCTTTCAAAAAGTCTGACTGCCTTTTCAGTCATCAGGGCGGGAATGGCGTCGACCATTGAAGGCATGACAGGAAGTCCTCTTCGCTCAGCTTCTTTCGCCCATGCCTCCGAATAACCGTTTCCGTTGAAAATGATCCGGCTGTGCTCTGTCGCGTACTCTTTAATCAGGTCGTGAACAGCCTCATCAAAGTCTTCCGCCTTCTCCAGGCGGTCACATGCATCGCAAAATGACTCTGCCACAATAGTATTTAATACTGTATTCGCGCCCGCAATTGAATCCCGGCTGCCTACCATACGGAATTCAAACTTGTTCCCGGTGAACGCAAAAGGAGACGTCCTGTTCCGGTCTGTCGCATCACGGGAAACATCGCTCAGAGCAGAGACACCTGTATAAAGTTTTCCGCCTTCAATCGAACTGCTCGCAGATCCTTTGACTCTCAGCTGACTGAGGACATCTTCCAGCTGTTCACCGAGGAACACGGAAATAATGACCGGAGGTGCTTCATTTCCTCCGAGACGTGTCTCATTTCCGACATCCGCCGCTGACTCCCTGAGGAGATCCGCATGCATATCCACCGCTCTCAAAATACAGCAGAGAACAAGAAGGAACTGAATATTCTCATGCGGTGTCCAGCCCGGATCAAGAAGATTGATGCCGTCATCCGTCGTCAAAGACCAGTTGTCATGTTTACCGGATCCGTTCACTCCCGCGAACGGTTTCTCGTGCAGCAGACACCTCAGCCCGTGCCTGGTAGCCACACGCTTCAAAGTCTGCATGGCAATCTGGTTATGATCCACCGCAATATTACATTTCTCATATATAGGAGCAAGCTCATGCTGCGCAGGTGCGACTTCATTATGCTGGGTCTTCGCAGGAACACCCAGTTTCCAGAGTTCGGTATTCACATCCTTCATATAGGAAGCGATCCTCGGTTTGAGTGTACCGAAATAATGATCGTCAAGCTCCTGCCCCTTTGGAGGCATCGCGCCGAACAGAGTGCGACCGGTAAAAACAAGGTCCATTCTCTTCAGATATTTTTCTCTGTCTATAATAAAATATTCCTGCTCTGCTCCGACAGAAGGAGTGACATGCTTTGATGTCGTATTTCCGAAAAGGCGCAGAAGCCTCAGGGATTGTTCCCCAATAGCCTGCATGGAACGAAGAAGAGGGGTCTTCTGATCGAGTGCCTCCCCTGTATAAGAACAGAATGCGGTAGGGATGCAGAGTGTTGCACCGCCTTCATCATGCCTTACAAAAGCCGGCGACGTGCAGTCCCAGATCGTATACCCGCGTGCCTCAAATGTCGCTCTCAGACCACCGGACGGAAAGGAGGATGCATCCGGTTCACCCCGGATCAGTTCTTTTCCCGAAAGGCTGAGGAGGACCTTGCCGCTCGGAAGCGGCGCTGTTATAAAAGAATCATGCTTTTCAGCTGTTGTACCTGTCAGAGGCTGGAACCAGTGCGTATAGTGTGTGGCTCCCTTTTCAAGAGCCCATTCCTTCATTTCATGAGCTATGACATCCGCTGTCTCAAGATTAAGTTCCGTGCCTTCCTCTATAGTATCACGCAGTGCTTTATATACTTTTTTGGGAAGTCTCTGCTGCATAACCGTATCGTTGAAGACATCTTCACCGAATATCTCTGAAATGTTTGTAAATACTTGTTCCATAATCTCCTCTTAATTCAGGTTAATTGTACTTAAATCCGGAGTTCGCCTCACAGCGCCCTCCGGATTTGGTTTTTACGGGCACATTCCATGCAAAATGTGCCCTTTCTTTCATATGTTGTCAATCGCCGGTCTGCGCCAAGCGCTGGCCTGAGATCCGAAATCTATCAAGCTTTGTTAGCAGAACCGAATACTTCGATCTTATACTTAACCATATCTGTGATAGCAGCTGCGCCCGGAGCAAGAAGTTTTCTCGGGTCAAAGCCCTTGCCCTGCTGATCCTTGCCAGCTTCGATATATTCACGAGTAGCCTTTGCAAATGCGATCTGGCACTCTGTATTTACGTTGATCTTGGAAACGCCAAGCTTAATAGCATCCTGAACCATAGCATCCGGGATACCGGAACCGCCATGAAGTACGAGCGGCATTGTGCCGACTTTAGCCTTGATAGCTTCGAGAACGTCGAAACGAAGTCCCGGCCAGTTTTCCGGATATACACCGTGGATATTGCCGATACCAGCTGCCAGCATGGAGATGCCGAGGTCTGCGATCTTCTTGCATTCTTCCGGATCTGCGCACTCGCCCTGTCCTACAACACCGTCTTCTTCGCCGCCGATAGCGCCGACTTCCGCTTCAATGGACATGCCCTTCTCATTGCAGATAGCTACGAGCTCTTTTGTCTTCTCAACATTCTCTTCGAACGGAAGAGCGGAGCCGTCGAACATGATGGATGAGAATCCCGCGTCGATGCACTTCTTGCAGCCTTCATATGTACCGTGATCAAGGTGAAGAGCTACCGGAACTGTGATGCCCTGGCTCTCGATAACGTCCGCAACGATGTCTCTAACTGTCTTGAAGCCAGCCATGTACTTACCTGCACCTTCGGAAACCTGTACGATGACCGGAGCATTGCTCTCCTGAGCTGCCTTAAGAACTGCTTTTGTCCACTCAAGATTGTTGAGGTTGAATGCGCCGATTGCATAATGTCCGGCGTAAGCGTTTGCGACCATTTCCTTTGCTGATACTAACATTAGAATGTCCTCCTTATTCTTTGTTTCGGGCTTTATCGTGTCCCGAACACTTTGAATTCATTATATAGTAAAACTGCAAAAAATAAAAGAAGGGAATCCTGCTTTTTTTAGCAAAATTCCCTTTTTGCCTTTTTCAGCCCCTGCTCAATAACGCCTCAGCGTTTTTTTTGAAGTCTTTACGGATCCGTTCCTGAATTGTCACACATCTCCGTCCAGCATTCTGCCGAATTCCTCAGATATCAGTCGGATCGACTGAGCCACTTCGAATTTATCTTCCTTTATCTCTTCTTCCCCGTGTGCCCCGGGAATGTTCCTCCACCCATGAAGCACATCTGATTTATCGCCATACAGGATCATCCGGATACATTGCTTGCGGTTCCGTATTTCCACATTTCGGGGACTTCCCCCGTATTCGCCGTCCAGCGTCCATTTCACAGGTTCGTCCGCCTGGATCTTAATATGATCCGTATGGTAGAATTCTATCATCTCCGTGGAGTCCAGCTTACCGCTGAGGAGCGCAGTGATGATTTCATTGAATTCAAGAGGATTGGTCGGTGTATGAATTAATATCGTTTCAAATATACCATCATCCAGATATACATCCGTTCCGGTCATGCCTTTAATTCCGCCGACTGAAACAGAATTGGTCACCATGCCATAAATATAATCGCCTTCGCGCAGATTTCCTTCCACATCTATGCGGAGATGATAGGACTTGATATCCGCCAGCCGTCTTGCCCCTTCAAATATATAGGCAAGATGTCCGAAGAGATTCTTCATATCCTGATTCGTGTCGTACGACACATCCGTGAATGCTCCGAATGCAGCGACATAGACAAATGTGTCGCCGTTGAAGTCTCCCATATCAACTGCCTGCGGTTCCCCGCCGATAATATCTCCCACAGCTTCGAGAATACTTGTAGACATGCTCAGACTTGCCGCATAATCATTGGTGGATCCTACAGGAATATATCCGATGGGGACATCTCTGCCTGACTTTACGATGCCGGTCACGACCTCATCCAGCGTTCCGTCTCCTCCTGCCGCCACGACCATATCGATATACCCGGGAACTTCCCTGGCTCTCTCAACAGCATCTCCGGGGGCCTGCGTAGGATGGACCTCCACGCGATATCCGCTCTTGACGAACATATCGATCACTTCAGCCAGCTTTGATACAAAAAGACCTTTTCCCGCTTTTGGATTGTAAATCAGTAGTATTTTCTGTGCCATGCGCATTTTTCTCCAAAATCCACTCAAGTCCATTCGGTAAAAATGATTCTACACCTATTGCCGGGAATTCACAAGTACGCCATTTTCATTTCACAAAACTCGCAAAATCCGAACACATTTTTATCAAACTTTTTTTTAAGAATAAGACCATAGAACAAACAAAAAAAACAACGGACGCGAACACAGATCATGTGTTCCTCCGACAGGAGGTTAGATTATGAAAAGATCAGAAATTATGAAAAAGCTTGGACTTACCGCTGCAATGGCCGCAACATTCGGACTTGTTTCATCCGGAGTTTTTCTTTCCGTGAACGGAGTCTCCACTGCAGCCGCCGGCGAACCGACAGCGATCACCGCTTCCGTTCAGAAAGAACAGAGCGCCGAAAAAGAATCAACACAGAATACCATAATGAACGAAGAAACCAAACCGGAAGCGACTATGACGGATACCGATGAGATCACATCCACCGAAGAAGCGAACAAGAGCGATTCCTCCCAGGGATCCATGACCGTAGCTGAAGTGGCGGCCAACTCCATGCCCGCCATGGTCGCAATCACCTGCACAAGTGTAGAAGAAGTTGAGAACTATTTTGACGGCTTTGATATTTACGGTGAATTCGGAAATGCTTTCGGTGACGCTTTCGGAAATTCCGATGACATTTTCGGCGGCGGGGAAAGCGCGGAATCTGTAAGCATGGGAACCGGCGTGATCACAGGTGAGACCGACGACCAGATCATCATCACGACGAACCAGCACGTAATCGACGGCGCTAAGGAGTTATCCGTTGCATTTATCGATGAAAATGCCGCTTCCGCTCAGGTCCTCGGTGAAGATTCCTCCTCGGATCTCGCAGTCATAGCGGTCAATAAGAGCGATCTCTCCCAGGAGACAATTTCCGCGATCCGAGTAATCACTTTGGGAAATTCCGACGAACTTGTCGTCGGAGAACCGGTCGTAGCGATCGGAAATGCTCTGGGATACGGACAGTCAGTATCGACCGGTATCGTCAGCGCCCTTCATCGTACACTTGAATCCTATGACGGATCAACAGAGGGGACCGATGATGGTCTTGTCCAGACTGATGCCGCTATAAATCCCGGCAACTCCGGCGGTGCCCTCTTAAATATGAAAGGTGAACTGATCGGCATCAACTCCGCAAAATATGCTGACACAGACGTCGAAGGCATGGGCTACGCAATCCCGATCACATCCGCTGAGCCGATCCTCACAGCTCTCCAGAACGGGGAGTCTGTAGAGGCTGCTCCCTCGGATGTTATGAATCCGGGCTCCGTCCGACTCGGCATCTCATGCACAGGTATTTCGGAAGAGTACTCTTCTTACTATGACATTCCTGCAGGAGTCTATGTAAAGGAAGTTGAGCAGGGCTCGGCAGCTGAAGAAGCAGGTCTTATGGAAGGCGATATTATCACAGCGATCGACGGAACGGACATAACCACAGTAGAAGATCTCACAGAAGCGCTTGCAGAATACAAGGCAGGCGACTCAGCCGAACTTACGATCAGCCGCGCGGTATCGTACCCGGACATCTTCTCCGAGGGAGGTTCCGCCGAGGAGTACAGATCCGGCACAACAACCGTTACATTCGGGGCTGCAGATCCCCAGAGAACAAACCTCAACGAACAGTAAAAAATCAGGGCTGACGCGATATAAGCTCTTATCGCGTCAGCCCTGTTCCATTTCCGCATATTACATAATAGTTTATCAGGAACACCGCGGCGTCCCTGATAAGCAGCGCACGGTGCAGAGCACCTTCCTCATTTCGCTGCTTTGCCCCGATTCTTAGGCTTTCTGTAAGCAGTATTTTCCATAGGCAGTTTATTTCTCAGGATATGATCTCTTCTGTAGTATGCATTCTGTATCGCCGGTGCCGTCGGAATCGCGGATATTTCCCCGATGCCCTTGGCTCCGTATGCAACATCCAGAAGCTTTTCTTTCTCCACGTAAATGGCATGTATCTCAGGTATCTGGTTGGCCCTCAGAAGCCCCAGTGTACCGAACTTTGCCGTGGGGACACAATCTTTCAGCGGGAAATCCTCCGTCAGAGCATATCCCATACCCATCAGAACACCGCCTTCTATCTGCCCCTGTATTGATATGGGATTCACAACTTTTCCGGAATCATGCGCAGCATATACCTTATCCACTTTCCCCTGATCATCCAGAAGGACCAGATGTGTGGCATAGCCATAAGCAATATGACTCTTCGGGAATGGCTTATCAGCCCCCAGTTTATCGGTCGGCTCGAAATACTCATAGAAGTATTCCTTGCCGTCAAGCTTACTAAGATCTCCGCCGACTTCTTTAAGATCTTCGGCAAGTTCCGCGGAAGCCCCGCGTACAGCCTCCCCTGTAAGCAGGGTCTGTCTGGATCCGGAAGTTGTTCCGGAATCGGGAGAATTTTCAGTATTACATCCGAAGTATTCAATCTGTTCCCATGCAAGGCCTGTCGCCAGGCTGACATACTGGATCATTACGGTGGTACTGCCCTGACCGATATCGGATGCCGCCGTATAGAGACGCACGTGATCACCTTCGACTACTATACGCGCACGCCCTTTGTCCGGAAGTCCTACGCCGACACCTGAATTTTTCATGGCACAGGCCAGTCCGGCACGCTCCTGATTGGCATAATATATATCTTTCACTGCAAGCAGTGTTTCCTTGAGCGCTGTCGAGCGATCCGCCACCTGTCCGTTGGGGAGTACTTTTCCGGGTTCGATGGCATTGCGATAACGGATTTCCCACGGATCCAGTCCGGCCTCCTCGGCAAGCACATCAATCAGTGATTCCAGCGCGAATTCACTTTGAGTCACACCGAATCCTCTGAATGCACCTGCGGGCGGATTGTTGGTATAATAACCGTAACCGCGGATATCCGTATTCTGATAACAGTAAGGTCCTACAGAATGTGTACACGCGCGCTCCAGCACCGGACCGCAGAGAGAAGCGTAGGCTCCCGTATCAAAATAAATATCACAGTCGAGTCCCGTAAATATACCGTTCTCATCACAGCCAAGTGTGAAGGTCCCCTTCATCGCATGCCTTTTCGGATGGAAATTCAATGATTCTCTTCTGGAAAATTTCACCTTGACAGGTCTTCCATACTTCACTGCGGCCAATGCGGCAATATGCTGGCAGGAGACATCCTCCTTACCGCCGAAGCCGCCTCCGATCAGCTGATTTTCCACCACGATCCTGGAAGGATCCCATCCGAACATGATCGCACATTCTTTTCTGGTATCATACGCTCCCTGATCTGTACTCAGGATCTTCACACCATCCTTATAAGGGAAAGCGACCGCACATTCCGGTTCCAGGAAAGCATGCTCTGTAAAGGGTGTCTCGAAAGATCGCGTCACCTTAAAGGCAGACTCACGAAGGGCTTTCGCTGCATCCCCGCGGGTGACATGTCTTGTCTGACAGAGATTTCCTTTTGAATGGACGCAAGGCGCACCCGGAGCGCTGGCCTCCTCAATATTTCTGACAGGCTGAAGCGGTTCATATTCGATTCTTACAGCCTCTTTTCCTGCCTGCAGAGCCTTTTCATTTTCCGCGACTACCATACAGATCGCGTCACCAACGCATCTGGTAATGCTCCCTTTCGCAATAAATACATCCCAGTCCTGCTGGATATGTCCCACCTTATTATTCGGCACGTCCTCCGCTGTCAGTACGCCAAGGACACCGTCGATTTTCAGAGCCTCCGAGATATCGATATCGAGAATTCTGGCTCTGGGATAAGCGGAGCGCACAGCGGATCCGTAGGCCATACCTTCCATTTCTATATCATCAGGATAGGTTCCGTATCCGAGAACTTTCGGCCGAACGTCCACACGGAAGCCCGGTTTTCCGACACCGAAATGGTCTCCTTTCTCCAGCTCAGGATCGATCTGCTCTTCGCCCCGAAATATTGCAGCCGCCAGTAAAATAGCCTCAATTATTTTTTTATAACCTGTACACCTGCAGATATTTCCCCGCAGAGCCGCCTTGATTTCATCTTCAGTCGGATTCAGGTTCTGATCGAGGAGCGCTTTGGCGGACATGACCATACCCGGTGTACAGAAGCCGCACTGAACAGCGCCTTTTGCGCCAAAAGCGTAGACATACGTTTCCTTCTCCGTATGACTCATACCCTCGACAGTCACTATATTTTTTCCGACAGCTTTCGCGGTCGTCACACAGCATGCCTTCGTGGCTTTTCCATCAATGACGATTGTGCATGTTCCGCACGCACCTTCCGAACATCCGTCCTTTACCGAATGAAGATGGAGATCATCCCTAAGATACCGAATCAGCTTTTTGTCTTCACAGGTCGTTCTCTCGATGCCATTTACGACAAATGTAAATCCCTCTCCCATAGTATCTCCTCCTGATTAAAATCACAAACGCCCCGGCATTCCCGCTGCCCGCACCGGGCGGAAAGCATTTCCTTATTGCGTGGGGAATCCCTATGATAAAAAATTATAGCACAATGACCATGAATTGGAAATATCAGCGCGTCATCTCAGGTGAACTTGCACATTCCCGGGCTTCAAGAACGCCTTAAAGCCAGATTTCACTTTACGCGTGTATCGTAGACTCACGCCACGAGTATTGCGCGATGAAGGATAAAAACTGCCGCATAAAGGTCTGTACATCACCTTTATACGGCAGTTCCCTCTTTTTATCCTCTTATAGCACGAAAATCGTCTGATAGAGATACTCGTAAGCCATATCCCAAAGCTCATTCGGCTGACAGCTGAACGAATTCTGAGGAAGATCATAGACTCGTCCGCTCTGGACAGCATATGTCTTATCCCAGTTCTCACAGGATTTTACCAGTTCCCTGCAGTTCTCCGACGCGGATTTTTCGTTTCCGTCATAAATGATGAAAATAAAATCCGGGTTATTGGCAAGCAGATTTTCAAATGTCCTTCTGCCTGCATCTTCGCTCTCCCTCTTATCGATATCTCCCGCAAATGTATCTATACTGTCCGTCTCTGCAGGTGTCTCGGAAATCATCACAGAAACAGAGCTGTCTGCAACGGCCGGACCTGTTGCCATTTCAGATATCGATGAGACCATTTTCACCGACATCTTCTCTGCCTGCGGCTCCGGAATGACCGATTCCGGAGAAAGTACATCCGGATCCTGCTTCGTCACATGGGAATCAGAGAATGACTCATCGGCATGATCGGCTTTCTTCCACACAATGACCGGCTGACCGCTCTTGTTGGCATTACACATACCAAAATCCTGAAGCATACTGCATATATAATCATCATTGGACATTGCCCTGCAGTTTTCTTCTCCGGCTCTTATGACTAGAAAAGACGGCGTTCTTCCTGCGTAATAAACGGTCTCTTCCGAATTTCCCGCATTGCCGCTCCCGTCAGCCGGATTCTCGGTAACCGTTACCTCGACCTGATGGGCAGCTTCCAGAGCCTGTGAAATAATCGCCTCATTTCTGTCTGCCACATCCCGCACATACTTCCCATAGGCTTCTTTATCGCCTGTCAGATCCGTGAGAAGCTTCATCGATGTGTCATATTCCTTAAAGCTGTTGTCAGATACTTCTACAACTTCACAGTCAGCATCGGCAAAAGCATCTTTTATGGAAATATAACCCGATATGCCCTTATCAAGGATGACCACATCCGGCTCAGTGTTCAGTACATCCTCTACAGAAGGCTTATTTTCTGTCCCGACAAGTGTCAGACCATCCGGTACTCCGGTAATATTCTGTGCCTCTTCTACAGCCGCAACAAGCTGTACTCCCGCTAAAAGGCACATTTTCGCGGCGTTACATGACAAGGCAGCCGCTTTCACCTCTTTTTTTTCGGTTTCAACACTCTCATCGGGAACCAGATTCTCTGTTCCCGCGATAGAATCGACGGCCGCACTGTTATCCGCCGGCGTTACCACTTCTTCCTTCCCGCACCCGACGGAAGAAAAAAGAATGGCTGCAGAAACTGCAGCCGCAAGAAATCTCTTCATAACCCCAGTCCCATCCTTATACACAGCTCACGAACACGGGGTATACCCTTCCCCCGCGTACTGCCACGAACAATAGGATCCTCCGCAGCAACTCCCCAGTAGATGCGAATTCACAAATTGTACTTATATAAGAGCATTATAACACAGGAAATAAAAATTGTAACCGCAAATACGTACTGAATTTACATAAAATAAAGAACACCCCGGGTTCCGAAGAACCCGGGGGAAATCTCTAAAACAGATGACTGCATCCACCTATGAAGTTATTCAGATCTTAAGCATTTACCTTAACATCATTGAAGTCATCAGAGTTCGTAAGAAGGAATACGACGGTGTCAGCATAGCCAGCCTTATGAATCTTATCGATGTCGAAGTTCAGAAGGAGGTCGCCTGCCTTAACTGTGTCGCCTTCAGCAACAGCCGGTGTAAATCCATCGCCGTTCATCTGAACGGTGTCAACACCAACGTGGATGAGCAGTTCAAGACCGGATTCTGTGGAGATACCGATTGCATGCTTGGACTCAGCAACTGTGGAAATCGTTCCGTCAACAGGAGCAACAACGATGCCCTTGGACGGTGTGATACCAAGACCTGCGCCGAGAACGCCTGATGCAAATGTAGCATCCGGGATCTGATCCTGCGGTACAAGTGTTCCTACTGCAGGAGACTTTACCTTGTCGTTGCCGACTTCGATAACGACCGGCTGAGCGTTGATGTCTACAGGAGGAGCTGCCTTCGGAGCTGCCTTCTTCGGCTCATCTTCCTTGAAGATAACAGTCGTGATAAAGAATGCAAGACCGCCGGAGATTGCAAGAACGATTGTGTAAAGCAGCGGGTTGTTGATTGTCAGATATCCCGGGATACCTGTTACGCCGTATGCGGAAGCACCGATGCCCATAAATGCAGCGACCAGAGCGCCGACAGCACCGCCGATCATACCTGCCGCGAACGGCTTCATGAAACGCATGTTAACACCGAAGATAGCCGGCTCTGTGATACCGAGAGCTGCGGACATGGAAGACGGAATAGCAACAGCCTTGGTCTTCTGGTTCTTGGAGCGAAGACCTACTGCAAGGCAGGCGCCGAACTGTGCGAAGTTAGCGGCGGAAGCGATCGGCATCCAGGTATTAAGACCCTTGGAAGCAAGCATACCGGCCTCGATAACGTTGTACATATGGTGGAGACCCATAACAACAGTACACGGATACAGAGCACCCATGAGGCAGGAACCGATCGGGTTGGCAACAAGCTTCTCAGCTCCGTTAAGTACAAGAGTCTCAAGTGTGGAGAAGATAGGTCCAAGGATCGTAAGTGTTACAAGAGCTGTTACAAGCACAGTTGTAAGCGGTGTTACGAAGAGGTCGATCATTTCCGGAACGTGTTTATGCAGCCAGGATTCCAGCTTGCTCATGAAGAGAACAGCGAGCATGACAGGAATAACGTGTCCCTGATAGCCGACTCTGTTGATCGGAAGGATCGGTCCGAACAGACGCCATTGAGGTATACCGCCCAATGCGGCAACTGTTACTTTTGCGGGATTTGCAGTCCAGTCATACAGATAAGGGGCTGCAGCGACAGCTTTGTCGCCAAAGTTACTCGCAACCCAGCTAGTCATCTCCGGGGTTGTGAGACCAAAGAATTTCGAAACCTGTTCCGCACTACCAACGTTCCATCCGTTAAGGAATGCACCATGAATCATTAACAGACCGATAACGGCGCCGAGGAAGATGTTGCCACCGAATACTCGTGCCGCTGAAATTGCAACAATAACCGGCAGAAAAGCGAACGCTGTGTTCGCTACTGTATCGAGGAATGCGAACCAGTCAGTGCCACCGAAGCCAAGGCCGGGGATCTTAGCGAGAGCCTCAACGAGACCCATCATAAGACCGGAAGCAACGATAGCCGGAAGAATCGGAACGAAAACATCGCCGATCGGCTTAAGAAGTCTGATATACCATGGCTGTTTTGCAGCAGCTGCCGCCTTGACATCTTCCTTGGAAGCTGCGGAAGCGCCTGTGATGGAAAGGAATTCGTCGTATACTTTGTTTACCGTGCCGGTACCGATGATCAGCTGCAGCTGGCCATTGGACTCGAACATACCCTTGACGCCATCGACGTTCTCAAGGACTTCCTTGTTGACTTTGCTGTTATCTGCGATAACAAGGCGAAGTCTTGTTGCGCAATGAGCAGCAGAGACGACGTTGGAGCCGCCGCCGATATTATCGGCAATCTCCTGCGCGCATTTTCTGTAATCAAGTGCCATAATTTTTCTCCTCCCTATGGTGAAATTTTAGTGTTGCAGCACTTAAAAGTTACTGTGTATCAATATCCGGATCACACTTCCGGACTATGATCCCCTATTACTCGATTATACACATAATTCTCATTCTGAACAACTGTATTTTTTATCTAATTTTAATATTTTGTTCTTTTTCGATTTATTTTGCTTGTGCCTTTTTCGCAAAAGTGTTGATAAAGAGTATTTAAACTTGTTAAAAATTCCTAACTTCGTTTACTCTTCATCAACACATTTCAATCCGGCCCGGACTGTTCTGAAGCGATTATTCCTTATCCGTCTTCTTCGCTGCGCGCTTTCTGGTGGTCTTCTTCGGAGCTTCTCCCTCAGCGCCTTCCGCAGCCTTTTTGGTCGTCCGCTTTCTGGCGGTCTTCTTCGGGGCTTCTCCCTCAGCGCCTTCCGCAGCCTTTTTGGTCGTCCGCTTTCTGACAGTCTTCTTCGGAGCTTCTCCTTCAGCACCTTCCGCGGCCTTTTTGGCCGTCCGCTTTCTGGCGGTCTTCTTCGGAGCTTCTTCTGCCTTCGGAGCCTCTACGGCAGCTTCTTCCGCCTTCGGTGCCTCCACAGCAGCTTTTTCTGCCTTCGGGGCCTCTACGGCAGCTTCTTCCGCCGGCGCTGCTGCCGGTTCCGGCTTCGGGTTAAAATTATAATACAGCCATGCGAAATCATGTGCCGGAACACCGACGGCTTTGGCTGCGCGATGCTCGCCTGTCAGAAGATCGATGTAATCTTCTTCTTCATTGATCCATGCTGTCTCGTCGTTATCGCCGAAGTTGAAAAGAGCAAGCAGTTTTTCACCTTCATAGTAGCGGCCGATACCGAGGATCCTGTCATTATAGGTCTCAAGCGTCCATGCATCCGCATCAATATTGAAGAGAGAGTGTTCGGCACGGATGATCTCAAGTCTGCGAAGTGCCTGGAAAAGGCGTCCCGGTCTTGTTGTCTCATCATTTCTCTTTTCGGCATCTTCCCAGTTGAAATTGCCGCGGTGGAGATAACGGCTGTCCTCGCATTTGACCGGATCATCATGATAAGTATAGTCATTCTTCTGGCCGACTTCGTCACCGCTGTAAATGACCGGCACACCTGTCTGTGTCAGCAGGAATGCGTGCAGCATGATATCCAGCTTGATCGCCTCGTTCCATTTGAACTCATTGTTCTCGTATTCCGCCGCCTCAATGCCGCACAGAGATGCTGTCGTGCCGCAGAGACGGGCATCACCGAGTCTGGGATCGTCATTGTAGAGCTCGCCTCTGGAGTTGCTTCCCCAGTATGCGCCCTTCAGGTAATCGTTGATATATTTCTTATGGGCAACTTCATCAATTCCGAACTGTTTCAGATAATTGAAGTCAAGGCCCCAGCCGATGTCATCATGGCAGCGCAGGTAATTCAGGAACGCAAAATCTTTCGGGAGTGCGAAAACACCGTCCAGCGTATGCTTTAAGAGACGCACGTCTCTTGTCGCGACCGTGTTCCAGGTCGTGCACATCGTGGTCGCGTTATAAAGCATATGGCACTCCGGCTTGTCAACGGTACCGAAGTAAGGAGCAAGCTTGGACGGCTCCATGACGACTTCGCCGAGAAGCAGGGTGCCCGGGCATACTACTTCAACAGCCATACGCATAATACGGACGAGCGTATGGACCTGCGGAAGGTTTCTGTTGTCCGTGCCGAGCTGTTTCCAGATATAAGGCGTCGCGTCAAGCCTTACGATATCAACGCCGTTATTGCAGAGATTCAGCATATCCGCCGTCATATCGTTGAAAACGACCGGATTACGGTAATTAAGATCCCACTGATACGGATAGAACATGGTCATGACCGGCTTGCCGACTTCCGGTACCCACGTAAAGTTGCCCGGAGCGGTCGTCGGGAATACCTGCGGGACGGTCTTCTCATATTCATTCGGGATGGTCCAGTCATCGAAGAAGAAGTAACGATCCTGATACTCTTTCTCGCCTGCGCGCGCTCTCTTCGCCCACTCATGATCCTCGCTCGTATGATTCATAACGAAGTCAAGACAGATATTCATTCCCTTGGAATGGCAGTCGACCGAAAGATCGTAGAGATCCTGCATCGTACCGAGTTCAGGCTGGACTTTCCTGAAATTGGAAACCGCGTAACCGCCGTCGCTGCGGTCTTTCGGGCTTTCAAGAAGCGGCATCAGATGGATGAAATTCGCGCCGCATTCCTTGATATAATCCAGTTTCTCATGTACACCTTTCAGTGTGCCTGCGAAACAATTGGTATAAATAATCATGCCAAGCATATCATTGCCTTTATACCAGTCCGGCACAAGGCATCTCATGTCGTCCCACTCCTTAAGCTCAGGTGAGCGGGCGGCGTAATATTCATGCAGCATTTCGATAAAGTAGTCAAATGCCTGCTGGTCGTTGGAATAAAGTTCCTTATACAGCCACTGCATCTCGTCATAATGAACTTTAAGACGCTCAACAAATTGCGGTTCCCAGTTCTGATTGATCATTTTCTCCCTCCTGATACTGGCAGTTTCAACATAATTCAGTTGCAAAATTACCAATGACTATTATTTTTAACTATAGATTACTGGATTCGAATTTGCAAATTGTTTTAAAAATTTCGTTATTTTATTCATACAGGCACCCGTTTTTTGTCTATTTTACCCAGTGGAAACGGAAATATATCGATACGCTTTTGCGAAAAAGTAGTAATCGTCTACCGGTACATCCATTTCAAACGGCCATCATGCCATTCATAGAAAAGGGGCTGTCGCATTAAGCATTATATGCAAAAATATTCATTCAGGGACCGCTCGCGCTTAGTCCTCGCGCAGCGGTACTAATAAATTTTCTGCACTTTCGTTTGAAAATTTAAAGTACCGGCGCTGTGGATGTCCCTTCATGAATATTTATGCACTTTTCTGCTTAATGCGACAGCCCCTTCAGGGAATACCCCGCTCAATTGTTCATCCCGCAGAGCGCGCGGTATTCATCTGTTCACTTTATATTGAGCCGGCGGTTCATTCCACGCCGAGTACTTTATAGTCCTTATCCTCCACGGCTTTTGTGAGGACCGCATCATCTACATCAGAGATGAGCGTTACGACCGCCTGCCCCGTCTCATGGCTCACCTGTGCCTCTGATACTCCCTCAAGTGCCTCAAGTGCCTTCTTAACGGTTGCCTCACAGTGGGGGCACATCATACCTTCGATCTTCATTGTCTTTGTCATAAAATCTCCTTTCGCGCCTACACCGGCGACCTCCTCCTGCTTTTCCAGCAGGCAGCCATCCTCTTTTGGCTGTACAGCTTTTTTCATTTTTTTATCTTTTGACGCATCGTGGACCTTCATAAGGTTCAGACGAAGCGCGTTGGATACAACACAGAAGCTGGATAGCGACATAGCTGCCGCACCGAGCATCGGATCCATTGTGATTCCGAAAAGATGCGAATACGCACCCGCCGCGACAGGAATCAGCAGGGAATTATAAATAAGCGCCCAGAAAAGGTTTTCCAGAATATTTCTGTATGTCCGGCGGGACAGTCTGACCGCTGCCGCAACATCCATAAGACTGCTCTTCATAAGCACGACATCCGCCGCATCGATGGCCACATCCGTTCCTGCGCCGATCGCGATGCCGATATCCGCACGTGTAAGGGCGGGCGCGTCATTAATGCCGTCTCCGACCATAGCGACTTTGCCCTTTTCCTGCAGGGCACGGATGACGGCTTCTTTACCGTCCGGAAGAACGCCCGAAATCACTTCATTTACGCCTGCCAGTTTTCCGATCGCCTCCGCGGTCTGTCTGTTGTCACCGGTCAGCATGACAACGTGGATGCCCATATTTCTGAGCTGGCGGATCGCCTCCGCGCTGTCTTCCTTCATCGTGTCAGCAACCGCGATGATACCGAGCATTCCTCTCCCCGTCGCAAAGAATAGAGGAGTCTTGCCGTCGGATGCCAGCTTTTCGGACTGTTCTCTCATTTTACCGGTCACTCTTACTTTCGACGAGATAAAACGATAGCTGCCGCCAAAAAGTATCTCCCCGTCATATTTAGCCGTCAGGCCGTTTCCGGGGAGCGCCCTGAACTCGGTGACCCGTCCTTCTGCCTGTGCGTCTTCCTCTCCGGAAGATGCCTTCCCCTTCACATATTCTACAACAGCGTGGGCAAGCGGGTGTTCGCTCATTCTTTCAAGGGCAAATACCTTTCTCATCAGGTCTGCTTCCGAGACCCCTTCCGCGGGAATAATATCCGTCACGACCGGTTTTCCGCTTGTGATCGTACCTGTCTTGTCAAGAGCCGCTATCTGAATATTCCCTGTTTCCTGAAGAGCTTCCGCATTTTTGAAAAGTATGCCGTTCCTGGCACCGACACCGTTGCCGACCATGATCGCTACCGGCGTTGCCAGACCAAGAGCACAGGGGCAGCTGACGACCAGCACACAGATTCCTCTGGCAAGGGCAAATCCTGCGGTCTGTCCGACGAGAAGCCAGATCAGAGTCGTCACGACCGCAATTCCTATTACTGCCGGGACGAAATACCCCGAGATGGTATCGGCCAGTTTCGCGACCGGGGCTTTTGTGGCTGCAGCATCACTGACCATCTGTATGATCTGGGCAAGAGATGTATCCTCTCCGACTCTCGTCGCCTCGCATTTGAGGAACCCGGACTGATTCAATGTCGCCGATGACACTTCATCTCCCACAGTCTTATCGACCGGGAGACTCTCACCTGTAAGGGCTGATTCGTTGACGGCGCTCTCACCCTCAAGGACAATACCGTCCACAGGTATATTCTCACCAGGTCTGACAATGAAAACATCTCCCTTTCGGACGCTGTCGATTTCAACAGTGACTTCTCGTCCGTCCCTGATGACATTTGCGGTCTTCGGGGCCAGCTTCATGAGAGACTTCAGCGCATTTGTCGTCTTCCCTTTCGAATACGCCTCCAGCATTTTTCCGACCGTGATCAGAGTAAGGATCATTGCCGCGGACTCAAAATAGAACTCCATCATATATTGTTCTACGAGTCCCATGTTCCCGTCGACCTGGGCCCGTGTCATGGCAAGGAGCATGATCGTCGAATAAACAAACGCGGCACCGGACCCCATCGCGATCAGCGTATCCATATTCGGAGCACCGTGAGAAAGGCTTTTGAAGCCGCTCACAAAGAATTTTTGGTTGATGACCATGACGATGGCTGCCATGATCATCTGAACGAGCCCCATGGCCACATGATTTCCGTCAAAGAAAGCCGGGAGGGGCCATCCCCACATCATATGTCCCATGGAAAAGTACATGAGGACCAGAAGAAAACCGAGCGAGGCGGCCAGCCTCTTTCTCATCTTCGGTGTCTCCCGGTCTTTCAGCGCATCCTCCTCAGCAGCGATCTTCGCCGAAAGGCTTCCGGCGCTCTTCCCGGAAGCTTCTTTGATTTCCGCCCCGTATCCGGCATTCGTGACCGCTTCGATGATCTGTTCCGGAGCCGCGGTCCCGTCTACCCCCATCGAATTGGTCAGAAGACTGACCGAACAGGATGTTACACCCGGAACGGCACTGACAGCTTTCTCCACGCGGGCCTGACATGCGGCGCAGCTCATCCCTGTAACGGTATATTGTTCCATATCGCATCACCTCACTTCATCAGTTTCTGAAGTGTTCTGACCAGTTCATCCAGTTTTTCTTCATTGCCTTCTCTGACATCTTCTGCCACACAGGACTTGATATGACTGGCCAGCATCACTTTCGAAAAACTGTTGAGCGCACAATTCGCGGCCGACACCTGATTCAAAATATCGATGCAGTAGGCATCCTTCTCAAGCATGCCCTTAATTCCCCGGATCTGTCCTTCAATCCTGTTGAGACGATTCATGAGATCTTTCTGCTCTTTCACGGACCTGACTTTCTTTTTTCCGCTGCAGCATCCGCTCACTTCTGTTTCGTTCTCGTCGATTTCGGTCACATCTGTTCTGTTCATCTCTTCAGACATGGCGCTCTCCTCTACATTTGTTTTCATACCCCCTCTGGGTATCCTTCTATGGAACAGTATACCCCCTCACGGTATATTGTCAAGTGATTTTCCGTTGTACTACTCCCTGTTTTTCTCAATCATCCACGTCAAAAGCTTCCAATCCTCTTTTTTCGATCACCTTCGAGTCTCCGTGCTTCACGAAATGCATCGTGACAAAAGCAATGGTGATCGTGATGAAGGAATACGGAAAAAGCATATTATAACTGACATGATTCATGACCCAGCCCGCAACAATAGGCGTCACGATCTGTGCGGCCATACTGAATGTGTAATACATTCCTGTGAATTTTCCGACATCCCTCCCCTTGCACATCTCTACGACCATCGGAAAACTGTTCGTGTTGATCGCCGCCCAGCCGATGCCGATCATGGCAAATATCACATAGAGAGCAGGGTGGAAAGAATCAAGCATCATTGTTGCGGCAAAGGAGGCTGCGAACGCCCCCATCATGATCGCCACTCCTCCCAGGATCGTTTTCTTCCGACCGACCCTGGATGCAATATTTCCGGAAGGTATGTAAGTCAGGATCGCTCCCACCGTCGCGATCGTCAGGCACAGAGACGCGCTGCCCAGAGACATATTCCACATCCTGCCGGCATAGGTCGTGAACCAGGTTTCAACGGCATTATAGGAGATGAACCAGAAAGCGACGGACGCCAGAAGGAAGACGAGGCTCTTCCTGACCGGTCCTGAGAGGGAGCCTGTTCCTGTCATTGTTTCTCCATCCGCTCCGGATTCCTCAGAATCTGACATTCCCGTTCTCTCAGTCCCGCCGAAATCTTCCTCCGCAGTTCCTTCTTCCTGCTTTTCGTATGCCTCTGCCCTGGCAACAAGATCCGGCTCATTGACCGTAAAGAGAACTATGAGCATGGAGATGATCATAATAGCCCCTACCACTATAAAAAGCGGAAGATAATTCACATGGGAGAGCCCTTCGGTACGGCTCTGTGAATAAAGCACGGCTGCAACGATCAGATAGATAATTCCGCCGACAGCTCCCATCAGGTTGATAATGGCATTGGCCTTGCTGCGCAGCGGTTTCGGGGTCACATCCGGCATCAGAGCTACCGCCGGGCTTCTGTACGTTCCCATAGTGACCAGCAGAATTCCCAGGACGGCTATGAAGGCAATGAGCAGCCAGTGCGCCGGCCTTACGGCATAGATATTATCAATAATCGGTATGAACATCATAATTATGACGGCAGCGATCGTCCCGTACTTAATAAAAGGCATGCGGCGCCCGAGCGGATGACGGCAGCGGTCTGACAGCATGCCGAATAAAGGCAGCAGGAACAGGGCCAGAACATTATCCATAGCCATGATCGCTCCCGAGTATGTCTCCTCCAGATGAAAGGTATTCGTCAGGAGCAGAGGTACAATGTTATTGTACATCTGCCAGAATGCACAGATCGATAAAAAGGCAAATCCGACTCGGATCGTCTGTCCCACGTTTAGTTTCATGTTTCCCCCTGCTGTCTTATACTGCTGTTTACAGATACTCTTGCTTCCTTCACAGTAAACCACAGTGAAAGCAAAATCAAGCATAAAAACCGCCATATCCATTCCTGTTCAGGAACTGAATATGGCGGTTTATATGAGTTTTTTTGCTGTTTTACAGGTCAACCTGCCGATACCTGTCTCTCTCCGGTCGGAAATCCGGCATATATACCGTATCAGGCCATCGCTGCTTTCTGCGGACGAACAGGTTTCCAGACTTTCAAGACTTCATGGTATTCCCCGATTTTGTCGAGCACAGCATCGTACATCTGAAGGGCTTCCAGGCGCATGCTCTTTTCTCTGCCTGCATTCGCAGGTCTTGCAGCCTCTTTCGCCGCACGCTCAAGAACTGAAACGCGCTGTACTTCATTTGCATATTCTACTCTGACTACATCCGTGTAACCAAACGCTGAATAATGTGCGTCGCACCATGCGAGTGCCCTGGCAAATGCATCCTCTCCTTCAAGATCTTCATAGGAAAGGACTGTGCATCCCGGATACATGGCAAGCATATCATAAATCGGCTGATACATATCGTCGCTTGCCTCATTCACAATCAGGATCTGGGATACGCACTCACTAAGCAGAGATTCAACGTAAGACACAAGACCTTCATCGGGATTGTGTGTTGTAATAATGTAAGCTGACTTCATATCATTACCTCCTTGTCATCTCTTAATGATGATGATTCTATATGATAAATTCATTCTTTTTGTGTGATTTTTGTTAATGATTTGTGAAAAGAGTGACGGGCTTTCCTTCTTTTCGTTCATATATTCCATATATTAGCTTATACGTAAAAAGAGATGGGGAGGGCCAATTTT
>CAMNDN010000015.1:0-37629 GCA_946535445.1 uncultured Lachnospiraceae bacterium | reverse complement strand
GGGATTCACAGGATTTGCCGGTCTCGGTGTCGGTGTCGGATCTCTCGAACTTTCAATGATCGCTGCTGCCGCATTGGCCGCTGCCTCAGCCGCTGCCCTCTCCCGATCGACCTCCTCCTGGGTCGGAAGATTTCTTGCATGTTGTGTCGCCTGATCCAATTCATAGCGCAGATCATCATATTCACCGTATCCCTCACACTTTGAGATAGATTCCTCCGCTCCCTGAATCAGTGTCTCGACAGATGACGAATATACAGACCTCTCATTAAGCACGGATATGTAATACCATACCGTGTTGACCCGGCTGTCATGCGTGATCTGCAGTGCACTCTCGGAAGATATGGCTGCCTGCTCAGCATTCCAGACTTTTTCGGATTCCTCCTGCGCCTGATTTTGCGCATTCATAGCATCGATCCAGTTATTCTTCACATCACCGGCGAGGAGCGAATATTTGTATTCCGCACGCTCCCGATACTGAGACTGTCTGTACTCATCCTCGATTCTTCCGATTACCTCCAGCACCGCATTGAACTTCTCGTCAATGGCGATTGCTTCATCGACATTCGTGACCTGATACTGCTCGAATTCGTCGAGAGCGGCCTCAGCTTCGACCATTTCCTGCGCGATCCTTCGCTCCCTCTCATTATCGGCAATCTTCTTTTTCAGCTCGCCGGACGTGTAATCCATTCCTTCCGGACGGCTCTCATAAATATTTTCCGTATATTCAGGCTTCTGTTCCGATCCGTCGGCTCCCGAAAGGATGATCGTCCCAGGGATTTCAAATTCCTTCTTCTCCAGGCCCTCATGCATCTCATTCATGAAAGCGGACCAGATCTGAGCCGGATACCCGTTTCCGACAAGATGTCCATCCGACCTCGGAATATCACAGCCTGTCCATGTGACAGTCGTATAATACCTGCTGAAGCCGGCGAACCAGGCATCCCTGTTCTCATTGGTCGTACCGGTCTTTCCTGCAAAGCACTGTCCCTCATTCCTATAAGAAACGGCAGAACCGTATTCTTCCTGAAAAGCCCCCACCATCATGTCGGTAAGAATAAAGGCAGTATCCTCACTGAATATTTTTGTCCCGTCCTTGGCCTTGTATGAATAAATTGTGCCGTCCGCCTCGGAAATAAGAGACAGAATACAGGTACTGTCCCTCATGACTCCTCCATTCGCGATAGCGGCAAATCCTCTTGCCATATCACTGACCGTCTCACCTTTTGTGAATGCGCCAAGAGCAAGAGCAGAGTTATAGGCGTCCCCGAATGTGATATTTGAAAATTTCATCTTATCGAGATAGGACATGGCCGTCTCTGTGCCCACGTCATTGTATATCTGTACTGCCACCGTATTTACGGATCTCGCCAGCGCTTCACGGACCGTCATATCACCGAGGTACTGATTATCTGAGTTCTTCGGAGAATACCCATTTATATTGATTTCACTGTCATTATAAATCATTGCGGGTGTCACAACACCCTCGTTAAGGGCAGGCCCATATACCAGAAGCGGTTTGATAGCGGATCCGGTCTGCCTCTTCGCCATATAAGCACGGTTGAAAGCATCCTCCGTCCCTCTGCCGCCGACAACGGCAATGACCTGTCCGTTATCATTATCGATACAGATGGCCGCTCCCTGCATGTCGAACCGGCCGTCGTCCTGCAGATCTGTCTGCTCAGCCATCGTTGAGTCCAGCGCCCGCTGCAGTTTTTCCTGTACATCAGGATCGTATGATGTATTGATCTTAAAGCCGCCGCTCCTGATTCTTTCGGTAGCATCATTGTAAGCTTCGCTGTATTTTTCCTGATATGCATTGTAATCGTCTTCCGATTCAAAGACATATTTGAATTCAAAGCCGTCATGTTCCATAAGTTTCAGAGCGGAACAATATACGGCATAACTGGATTCATAAGATTCTCCGCCTATATTGTCGCTGATTTCCCGAACCTCCGGTCTCTCGGCCACCGCAGCCGCATACTCCGGTTCTGTGATCGAACCCTCCTTGAGCATCTGACCAAGTACCCGCTCCTTTTTCTCCATGCACAGCTCATAATTCACGACCGGATTGTAGTTATTCGGTGAATTGCTGGTCCCGACGATCATGGCTGCCTGTGCCAGATCCACGCTTTTTGCGTCAACACCGAAGTAGTACTTGGCCGCTCCTTCAACTCCGTAACAGCTGTTCCCATAGTAACAGCTGTTGCAATAGAACTCCATTATGTCGGCCTTCGTATACTCTTTTTCCAGCTGGAATGCAATCAGGATCTCCAGTGCCTTTCTCTCGAAGGAACGTTCCGTTGAAAGGAGATTATTCTTTATGACCTGCTGTGTGATCGTGCTGCCGCCCTGCGTAATTCTTCCCCTGTGCGTTACCAACGCGATAGCCGCGCGGATCGTTGCCTTGAAGTCCACACCGTGGTGTGACTTGAATCTTTTATCCTCCATATCGATATATCCCTGCTGGATATAGTGGGATATATCGGATATATCAACGTAATCATAGTGTTCATAACCCAGTTTTCCGATGAGCTGTCCGTCTCTGCTGTAAATCATCGTATTGGTCTGCCTTCGGAAACTACCGGTATTCATATCCGCAAGGATATCATAAATGCGCTCTCTTGCCTCGACATAGAGTGGACGAAGGCGCACAAATCCATAGACAGCGCAGGTAAGGAACATCACACAGAAGAACCACAGGAAAAACTTCAGGATTCCCCGTTTCTTCTTATGCAGTTTCTCCTTCGTGTTTTTTTCTGCCATCTGACCCCCTGTTATTATAATTCATTAAAGAGCTGTACCCATCTGTCAAAAGATAAAAACATACCTTTTATTATTATACTACGGATGTCAAATTTCTGTGAAAAACCTGTGAACTCTGCACTCTGAGACTCGATCGGAGACATTTTACATCATAAAACGGAGCAGAAATACTGATTTTTCAAGTAATCTGCCCCGTTTTTCTTCTATTATTTCATTTATTTATCTGAAATACTGTACGCCGGACTCAAAAATCTTCAAATCCTGCTCGCCGTAAATATTGACTGCAATGCCATCGCCGCGGCGTTCTACATGCGCCATCTTGCCGAAGACACGGCCATCCGGTGACGTAATACCCTCGATCGCATTGTAGGAACCGTTCACATTCCATTCCTCATCAAGAGAAACGTTTCCGAACGGATCGCAATACTGTGTGGCGACCTGACCGTTCGCAAAGAGCTGATCGAGCCACTCGGGAGAGGCGACAAAACGTCCCTCACCGTGGGATGCCGGATTGACATATACACCGCCTGCCTGGGCATTCATGAGCCACGGACTCTTATCGGTAACGACCTTCGTGTATACCATGCGGGAGATATGACGGCCGATGGTGTTAAAGGTGAGCGTGGGTGAACTTGCATCCTGACCCGTAATTTTACCGTTCGGAACCAAGCCGAGCTTGATCAGAGCCTGGAAGCCGTTGCAGATACCGAGAGCAAGACCGTCACGCTCATTAAGAAGCTTCTCGACCTCTTCCCGGATCTTTGCGTTCTGGAAGGCTGTAGCGAAGAACTTTGCGGACCCGTCCGGTTCATCGCCCGCGGAGAATCCGCCCGGGAACATGATGATCTGTGCCTTTGCGATCTGTTTTGCAAATTCCTCTACAGACTCTCTGATATCCTCCGCCGTCAGATTTCTGAAAACGGTCGCGGTCACCGTGGCGCCTGCATTTTCAAATGCCCTGGTCGAATCATACTCACAGTTCGTTCCGGGCATGACCGGAATAAATACGTGCGGTTTAGCGACCTTATTCCTGCAGACATAAATGCTGTCAGCCCTGTAAATGCCGCGGTCCGCCTCGACAGGCTGATCCACGCCCGCATGAGTGCGGAATACTTTCTCCAGCGTGCCGGTCCATGCGCCGAGCATATCTTCGAGTGAGATCCTTGTATTGCCGTAGCTGAACGTGCTGTCGTCCGTGACCTCTCCGATCACCCGATAAGAAGAAACAAGATTTCCGACCTGCCCGTCTCTGACTTCGACTAACAGATCGCCGTAAGACGGCGAGAAGAAGTCGCGCGGATCGAGATCATGTTCAATCTTAAGGCCGAGTCGGTTTCCGAATGCCATCTTGGCAGCCGCTGCAGCTATGCCGTGCCGCTCAAGCGCATACGCTGAAATGATGCGGCCGGCGCGCATATCCTCATGCACCTTTTCATATGTCTCAAGTACGCCCTCATAAACCGGGAGCTGATACTCATTCTTCGGAACACGGATCCAGACAATTTTGCTGCCCGGTGTCTTGAATTCCGATGTGATAATGTCTTTTTCCTTTGCGACGTCGACCGCAAAGGAGACCAGCGTCGGCGGAACATCTATATGTTCAAATGTTCCGGACATCGAATCTTTGCCGCCGATCGACGGAAGGCCATATCCGATCTGCGCCGCATACGCCCCGAGAAGAGCTGCAAACGGCTGACTCCAGCGTGACGGATCCTCGGTCATTCTGCGGAAATACTCCTGGAAGGTGAAACGGATCTTCGTTACGTCACCGCCGCAAGCCGCAATCTTCGCCATGGAATCCGTCACGGCCCATACGGCGCCGTGGTAAGGACTCCATTTGGAGAGATACGGGTCAAAACCGTAGCTCATAAGTGTGACGGTTTCTGTATTTGCACCGAGGACCGGAACTTTGGCTGCCATGGCCTGTGTTTCGGTCAGCTGATATTTGCCGCCGTAAGGCATTGTGACCGTGCCCGCTCCGATGGAGGAATCGAACATTTCGACAAGTCCGCGCTGTGAGCAGACATTGAGGTCAGCCATAGTGGACAGCCACTGACTGCGGATATTTTCCGAATCATTGACATCTGTCGGAGCGTAGGGTGACGGATTAAGTTCGGAATCAGCGAAATTCGGAACATCGACACGGACGGAAGCCTCCTGATGCGCACCGTTCGTATCAAGGAAGTCTCTGGAGATATCAACAATTTTCTTCCCTCTCCAGTGCATGACCAGTCTGGGATCTTCCGTGACAGTAGCGACAACAGTCGCCTCAAGATTCTCCTCATGCGCATACTGCATGAATTCTTCCACATCTTTCGGATCTACTACGACAGCCATACGCTCCTGAGATTCGGAGATCGCTATCTCCGTACCGTCAAGTCCGGCATACTTCTTCGGAACTTTATCGAGATCAATATTAAGACCGCGGGCAAGCTCACCGATTGCCACGGAGACGCCGCCGGCACCAAAATCATTGCACTTTTTGATCAGATGGGCAGCTTCACGGCGGCGGAACAGCCTCTGAAGCTTTCTCTCAGTCGGCGCATTACCCTTCTGAACTTCCGCGCCGCACTCTTCCGTGGATTTTTCCGTGTGAACTTTGGACGAACCCGTCGCACCGCCGATTCCGTCACGGCCTGTCCGTCCGCCGAGGAGGATGATGATGTCACCCGGATCCGAATTTTCCCGGATCACTGCGCTTCTGGGAGCTGCCGCGATGACCGCGCCGATTTCCATACGCTTTGCAACATAGTCCGGGTGGTAGATTTCTTTTACAAGACCGGTAGCAAGACCGATCTGATTGCCGTAGGAACTGTATCCATGCGCAGCCTGACGGACGATCTTCTTCTGCGGCAGTTTGCCTTTTAAGGTCTCGCTCTGCGGCCTGGTCGGATCCGCAGCGCCTGTCACACGCATGGCCTGATATACATAGGTACGACCGGAAAGAGGATCCCGGATCGCGCCGCCAAGGCATGTGGCCGCACCGCCGAACGGTTCAATTTCCGTCGGATGATTGTGCGTCTCATTCTTAAAATTAATGAGCCATTCTTCCTCAACACCATTCACATCGACCGGAACGACGATCGAGCAGGCGTTGATCTCATCGGATTCCTCCTGATCATTCAGCTTGCCTTCCGCCTTGAGTTTCTTAACACTGAGCGTGGCAAGATCCCACAGGGATACATATTTATCCGTGCGGTCCTTATAAATCTCATTGCGATGAGCAAGATACATCTTAAAGGTATCTTCCAGCGGCTTTCTCATGTCGCCCTCTTCAAAGTCTACTTCCTTCAGCTCTGTCTGGAAAGTAGTATGGCGGCAATGATCGGACCAGTATGTGTCAAGAACACGGATCTCCGTGATGGACGGATTCCTCTTCTCTTCATTTCTGTAATACTTGCGGATGAATTTGAAATCCTCATACGTCATAGCCAGATTGAGTGACTTGTAAAGCACTTCAAAATCTTCAAGAGGCATGGAACGGAAGCCCACAAGCTCTGCAACATCGGCCGGTTCCGGGTAATCGGCAGCCAACGTATCCGGCTTCACTTCATCCGTGATCCGGGAGTCAACCGGATTTATACAGTCATTCTGTATTTTTTCAAAATCTTCATCCGATATGTCTCCGATGACCATATATGTGGTAGCGGAGTGAACTGTCGGTGTTTCCTTCTCATCAAGAAAGCGGATGCACTGCTCAGCAGAATCTGCTCTCTGATCGAACTGACCCGGGAGATATTCGACCGAGAAGACACGTGCTGCTTCCTCGGATTCCGGGAGCTGTTCTTCATACAGATCATCGACAGGCGGTTCAGCGAACACAGTCCTTTTAGCCTTGTCATAGGTTGCATCGGTGATATTTTCCACATCATATCGAATAAATACACGAACATCCTCGATTCCATCGATATGCAGGTAATACTTTGCCTCATGCAGAAGCTCTTTTGCCGCGACTGCGTAAGCCGGTTTCTTCTCAACGTAAACTCTTCTGACCATTCATTTCTCCTGATATTTCTTATCCTGTTGAAAATCACAGTTAACGGATCGGCTTTGACCGGGAATAGCCGTAAAACACCGGTTCTATACACGCAAAGCCTGAATTCGTCATGAGTATAGCACATAAAGCTTATGCATGCACGTCTATTTTGCCCGGGATGGACGCCAAAGCCATACGGGCGCTTCAAAAGCGCCTCGGCGTGTTTCATTTTGCGCATTCATCATAGACTCGCGTCACGAGAATTCTGCGTCAGAGATTAAAACAAGGCCGTCCCATCGCATCGTCATGCATCCGGTGAAAACAGCCCTGCTTATTTATCATCCTATCTTTTTTTTGATTCCGTTCCTTCTTTGCGACCCTGACTGCTCTCTGAAAGCTGCCTCCGGAAAATCACTGATTTCTTTACAGAATCGGAATTTTGATCACAAGATCAGACATCGGGTATGCGGAGCAGGCATGGAACCATCCCATCTCTTTATCCATCCCGCGTCTTCCGTCACCGATCGGAGATACGAAAATATCCCCCTCAAGGAGCTGGCTCCTGCACAGACCGCACTCGCCTCCACGGCAGTGAGTATCCACGGCAATGCCGGCTCTCTCCAGAGCCACTGCCACCGACTCGGAGGCTGAAGCCGGAATAATATCCTCGTGAAGGCCCCGATATACGGAAATTTGGTAAGTCTTATCTCTCATCTCAGCAGGATATCCCGGGATCAGGCTGACATCGGGCTGACCAAGAGTATCCCTTCGGAACCTTCTTTTTGGAACACCCATTTCACGAAGAGCTTTATCGACAAATGTATACATAGCGTAAGGTCCGCAGAACATATACGTCGAATCCGGGCCGGAATATTTCTCAATGATCTCACGGCTTATGAAGCCCTTCTCCCCTGTCCAGTCCGGATCATCAGACATGACATGCACGACCTTCACCTTATCACAGGAGGCATCGATTTCTTCCAGCTCTTTTCCGCAGACAATGTCATCATGGCTCACAGACCCATAGATGATCGTCAGATTGACATCAAGCCAGCCTGCAGCAATTTCCTTGGCCATCGATACGAACGGTGTGATTCCGCTGCCGCCAGCCAGCGCGACAACATCCTTTGAGTCGCGGAGCGGTTCATAATAAAACGTACCGAACGGCATATCTGCCTCCAGGATCTCTCCTTCCCTGACATTCTCGAAGAAGTAATCCGGGACCAGATATGAACGGTTCCTGCGGATCGTCACTTCGATGAACGGTTCTTCACACTTGGTCTGGTAGGGTGCGGATGAGATCGAATAGGGTCTGTTCAGGACACTGTTCCCTATTTTCAGATGAAAATTGACATACTGACCGGACTGGAAAATCGGAATATGCCCGTCTGCGGATACCATTTTCCATGTCTTTGATGTCGGAGACGAATCTCTGATCTCCCTGACGATAAATCTTATTTTTTCGGGATGCAGTGCGTCCGAAAGTGCACGTACGGGATCATCCCCGACCGGTTCCGAGGAGGCATTTTTAAACAGCAAGCGGCGTGCCTTCGTGACTTTGGAAGCTCCGCCGATATCTTTCAGAAATCCTTCGATCTTCATTTTGTCTCCTCCTTTCTTCTATTGATCATATCCGCAAGTTTCATGTATCCCGAAACGAGCCGGTCACGTTTTTCTCTGGTCGGCATTGCGTCCAGAACACCTTTGGCTGCCGCGCGTCCGTTGGTCACAGCGGGTCCCATTCCGTTTCCTGAGATTCCATGTGCACCGGCAAATTCAAGGCCCTCAATAAAATGATCTTCGAGTTTCATCTGAAGCCTTGCTACCGCATGGTCTGTCAGCGAATGCGAATATCCGTAAATACTGCCTTTCCATGCACCTACATAGTGGGCGACCGTGATAGGTGTCTCTACTTCAATTTCAACGATATGATCATGGAGATTCACCCCAGTCGTTTTCTCATAGTTCTCGATCATTTCGGAAGCCAGTTTTCGCTTAAGCGCATGATACTCTGTCTCTTTCACATCAAGGAAAGCATCCACAAGCGGCAGGGCTGTTATGGAGAACTGCGAGTAGCCTTCCGGTGTGCAGCCCGGATTGGCCAGATTAAGACAGATCGATGTGAGATAGGTATAAGGTCCGAGTGTATGATAATTTTCCCAGATCTCATCCGTATCCATCGTATCCCCTGAAAATACATTGTAATCCTCGATGCCCAGTTCTTCCGGACTTCCGTCAAGTACCATCATGACCGAGACCGGACATACGGACAGTTTTCTCGCGTTGACCATCTTGACAGCCATAGGCGGAACTTCCGAGAGAGGCTCGATCATCTGTGTAAAGACTTTATTGGGATAAGCGGCACTGATTACGAAGTCAGCAAATATCTCATCGCCTCTTTTCGTGCGCACGCCATAAACCTTCCTGTTGCGGACCAGAATTTTTTCAACTTCCTGTCTGAACTCGATCTGTGCACCGTTCTCTTCTACCTTCTCCTGAAGCTTCATACTCATTTCATGAGAAAATCCCCGGCAGACGTAACTGCCGCCGCGGAAATAATCCGCCATCAGAAATGCATAGATCGTAAAGGGCAGGGAGCTCATCGGGTTACCGACATAGATCCAGTAAGGAGTGAGGATATCGACAATATCCTGCGGGAAATGAAAAGTATCCATGACCTGCTTTGCCGAATAGCCGACCGTCTTGACAAAGTCCGGATGCTTAATCAGCATCTCCGGCTTGCTCATCGGGGTAACAGAAAGAATATTCATGGAATCATAGACTCTATTGCACAGATTCATGAACTCATAGACTTTGTCTCCCCAGCCCGGATACTGCTCATCGATTTCGTCAGACATCGTCTTAAAGCCGGCATGCAGCGTTATATCGATTCCCTTGGTCTTTTCGATAAATCGGTATGCTTCCGGGACCTTCAGCCAGTCTATATCGATTCCCATCTCATCAAAAAACTTTCCGACTTTGAGACGATCCTGTTCATCACCGATCGACATCATCTCGTGAAGGGTAGCTTCGATCTCGATTCCGTTCCTCACATAGCTGGTAGCAAGTCCACCGGGCAGATTATGCTTCTCCAGGATCAGGATATCCGTGACACCTTTGGCCTGAAGCTGCAGAGCTGCTGACAGGCCGGCGAGACCTGCTCCCATGATGATCACATCATAATGTTCTTTATAAAACTTCATATACGCTCCTATTAAGATATCCGGTCAATCACAAAAGTGGGGGATTGGGACAGCCCCATATCCCCCTCACCAATTGTCTGTTCCTTATCAGAAAAACCTTATCAGAAGAATCTCTCTACCAGTTCTCTGGAATATTCGGCTGTCTCGTCCATATCACCGAAAGACATGATCTCACCTGCATAGTATGTACCGTTCATACCCTGCATAGCTTCTACCTTGTCATACCATCCGGCTGCATAGTCTTCCGAGAACACATGCGGGAAGTAATACCAGGACTTTTCATTAACGACCTTCGAAGCCGCATTGCCCATTTTTTCAAGATCCTTCAGTACGATTTTCTTGCATGCCTCAGCCTTATACACTCTCTTGCCTCTGTGGTTGCGCAGAGCATAAGTCGTGATGACCTGATCCAGACTGTCTCTCCAGCGGCGATAGTAGACCATCAGGTGTCCATACCTCTCCGGTGTCATGTTGTCGAAGATATAATAGGAAATCTCGGGATGATTTTCAGGCTTTGTCTCGACTGCAAGCACATCATATCTCTCGTAATCAATTTTCGAGAAGAGCTCTCTCTCCTCCTCAGTGGCATCAAAATACTTCGGCATGAACTGAAGCGGAGCCGTTATAATAATTTTGTCAAATACCTCGACCTCATCGTTCACAGTGACAAATACCTTGCCGTCGTGGCGCTCGACCGATGTGATATTGGAATTCAGACGAGCCTGGTTCTTCAGCTTATCATTCAGAGTCTCCCAGATGAACTGTGTTCCTTCCTGCCATGTCCAGAGATTGATCTTGACGAAGTTCATAGTCGTCTGGAAATCAAGGTATTTTAAGACATAAGCTGCCGGAATCTCATCAAAGTATCCGTAACCGAACGATGTATACGGGCCGATCCAGATATCCTGAATGAGTTCGACACCGTTCAGTTCGCAGAATTCCTTGAACGGAAGCGCCAGATCGCGAAGATTAGGATTCTCACCGGCAATTTTTTCACGTCCGGGCGTGACGGCATATCCGTCATAACGTCCCTCGGCAACGCCGCGGTGTCCGTTCACGTCATATCCTTTATATTTTGTCTCAAGAAGTTCACCGAATTTCTTGAGCTGTTTTCTCATTCTGAGAAGTCTTGGGATTTTCAGTATGTTCTTCTTCGGTTCGAAAGGCTCAATGACCTTGCCCTGTATATTCTTATAATTTCGATTCAGTTTCGGGCCATCGTGCGTGATGCCGCAGAATTCTTCGACATCATGTACAGCATAGTAGGACGGTACGCCCATGATGGCGCCCATCTCGTATCTTCTGCCGTTATAGTACGGCGAATGACATTTTCCTCCTACATGATCTTCTTTCTCAAGGACCACATAATTGAAATAGCCTTTCTGTTCAAGATACATTGCTGCAGAAAGGCCTGCCGGACCTGCTCCGATAATACAGATTTTTTCGTTCAAATTCGCCATGTTGTCTCCTTTTATATAATTATTATTAATTTATGTAGAAATAATCCTATTAACATTATATAATTGGCACAAGATATTTGCAATAAACGGAGTAATTTTATGCAAATGTACCACGATTTTAATCAACTGATCGATACATGGAAAAGCAATCAGGGAACTGCTCTCATTTACGGAAGCGGCCGCAAGGCTCTTTCCTATGCGGAGCTTGCCCGTATGATCAGAGCGGAACAGGAAGATGTCAAAAAGTCCGGCATCCGGAGCGAATTGATCGTGACCGACCACGAGGCGGCGACACTGATCAGGATCTTCGCTGATGTTCTTGCCGGATGCGACGTAGTACTTGTCGATGAAAACACACCGGATGAAATGTTGTTCCTTCTGGCCGAACTGGCAGGAACAGAAAGCATTCATGCAGTCGATCCCGAGCTGAGAGAAGAGCTGTCGGCATATGCCGTGCGCGGAAAAAAGGAAGTACTCACAGAAAACTGTGAAAAGGAAGGCCGTCTGCTCTTTTTCACCTCGGGAACGACCAGCAGTTCCAAGGCAGTCGTCCTTACGTCCGAAAGCCTTCTTACAAGCAGCTGGTCCGGACAGTGTATGCTTCCATGCGGACCGGGTGATGTTATCCTGTCGCTCCTTCCTCTCTCTCATGTTTTCGGCTTCGTCTGTGCAATGCTCTGGGGGCTGACCTACGGAGCGGCTGTGGCACTCGGAAGAGGCGCGCGTTTCCTGCTGGAAGACTGCGCTTTTTTCCAACCTACCATATTGCCGGTCGTGCCATCCCTGGCGAAAATGCTCATGAGCCGCGGCTGTCTGGGAAACAGCCTTAAGGTCGCCCTTATCGGTGCTGCGCCTCTTGATGAAAGTGCGGTGAAAGAGCTTCAGCAAGCCGGAATTAAAGTCTACCTTGGGTACGGACTGACAGAGACATCCAGCGGACTGGCGATCACCCGGGATCAGAAAGATCCCTATGCTCTGTATCCTTGTCCCGGAGCAGATATATGTATCGAGGCAGACGGTGAAGTGTCGGTGAAGACACCCTGCATGATGAAAGGCTATCTTGATCTGACTTCCGGCAAACTGATCCCCATGACCGATGACCGTCTGTACACGGGGGATCTGGGCACACTGGATGAAAAAGGTGCACTGCATCTTAAGGGCCGCAAAAAAGATATGCTGGTCCTTCCGGACGGAACCAAAATATTCTGTCCCGAATATGAAGAGGATCTGTCGTCCCTTCTTGGAACAGATGACGTCGCGGTCATCCTGAAGGAAGGCAGACCTGCTGTCATTCTCGGCGGCAAACAGGATGACCGGCTTAATGCGGTATGGGAAATCGTCAGGCAGTATAATGAAAAATTGACTCGCAGCGTCAGGATCTGTGATGTTTTATTCTTTGGCAGACCGCTTCCGCGAACGGCGACCGGAAAAATAAGACGCTGGGAAATAGATGGGGGAATACAATAACATGGCTCAATATACGAGAGATGAAATCAAAGAAAAGACGTTGAAGATCATACACAACTGTGTGCCGGAACTGGACGGAGTGGAAATTACGGAAAGTTCGGTCGTAAATACCGATATGGGAATGGATTCCATGAATTTTATTCTCGTTATCTGCAAAATCGAGGCAGAGTTCGACATTAAGATCCCGAATCGTCAGTGGAACCGGCTCAGGACATTCGGACAGCTCGTCGACGCAATTGAAAAGTATTCGAAAAAATGAGTGGAACAGACATGGATTTTTTTGAGAGGACGTTCACTATACACAGTCGGGATGTAACACAGAACCGTCAGCTCAGACTCTCCGCCATGCTCGGCTTTTTCCAGGAAGCCTCCATATCTCATACGGAAAATCTTGGGATGGGCCGTGAAAAAACGCTGGACCGCGGTCTTCTGTGGATCATCACTAAGCAGTCGGCGGAAATCATAAGGATGCCGCGCTATGACGAGACTGTGACCCTGCGCACCTGGCCGGGCAGGACCATGCGGGTCTTCTTTCCCAGATATTATGAAATACGCTCGGGTGAAGACCTTCTCGTAAGAGGCTGTGCCGTGTGGATGCTGCTGTCTGAGAGCAGCCGCAGTTTTGTATTTCCCGATGAATATGATATTGAGATAGACGGTTTTTCGACCGGTGACGAACTGGATATTCCCGGATCGCTGGCTGTCTGTTTCAGGGATCCGTCAGGACTGACACTTTGTAAGACGGAAACTTACTCTGCACGCTTCAGTCAGATCGATATCAACGGACATGTCAATAACTGCCGCTACTTCGATCTGGTCGACGACATTTTGCCGCCGGATGAGAATACGGGTTACGACCACACGATGATCGAAGCAGAATATCTGAAGGAGATCCGTCTGGGAGATACCGTCGTTATAAAGGCTTATCAATCGGAAGATTCAAAGCTCATCGAAGGGGAATCCGATCAGAGCGTTTTTCGCATTAGAATTAAGACCATAGTAAAATAGACTTCCCGGACCCTCTCATCAGACCTCTATCATTGCGAAAATGCAAATTTCAAAAACTTCCTCTCGCAGTACATACAAATTTATAGTAAAATATGACCTGTATCTGCTTTTATTTTTCAGGAGGTTGTTGTATGAAAAAAAGAATCTTTGCAGTTCTTCTGTCTCTCGCTCTTGCCGGAACATTCGCGGCATGCGGTGGTTCTAAAGAAGGTGCGGAAACAGAAACAGTAGCAGACCAAAGCATTTCCGACCTCAGCGTTGCAGGCACAGTTTCCGGAACGGAAAGCACCACACAAAGCACGGCATCAGCTTCTGTAACTCCTGCTGCCGCAGATGAATCGACCGTGCAGCCAGGGGGTACCGATATTATCACACCGATTCCGGCTGTCAATCTCACAGACGGAACTCAGACAGTACAGGCTATACCCGCAGAGGGGACCACGGCAGAGAACGGTACCTCAGCAGACGATTCTTCCTCACCGAAGACAATGATCGTCACAGCCGATATCAATGTCCGCGAAGAGGCTGATATCGAAGCGGATATACTCGGCGGGTACGAAGAAGGTGACGAAATCACCGTGATCGGTTCCCAGGGAGATTGGTATATTGTGGAATACAATGGTGAGACAGGTTATGTCAACTCCAATTATGTTGTCATGCCCGAGACGCCTTCTTCCTCGACAGGTGATGAATCCACTGCATCCGATTCCGTAAACTCCGAATACGGCAAGCTGGTCGACGGTGACGGCGATCCGGTCGATCTTCGCTATTATGACGGTTCCTACGAGATTTACGATGAGGATGGAAACAGGGTCTACATCGACGGTCTGAATGACTGATCGAAATGTTTCAGCCAATAGAGATTAAAAATTGGCGTTCTTGATTGAACGGGACTGCCGCATTATGGAGTGTCACCACTTTACACAGCAGAAGTCATTTGCAGATTTCCGCACTATACAGTGGTAACATTTCCAGAATGCAGCAGTCCCGTTTTCATCAGCATTTTTTATTCTTTCAAAGACCGGATCTTACCGCTGTGTCGGAACTACATCCTCCCTTTATCGATGATTTCCGCAATATCCTCCACACATTTTGCATAGTAGACCCGTCTCATCTCCTCGCGGTATAAAAATTCCTCGTTCATCATCCTGTCATACATCTCGATGAGCGGATCATAAAATCCGTCAAGATTATAGAGGATGCACTTCTTATCGGAGAGGCCGAGCTTAGTCTGTGAAATTGCCTCGGAAATCTCCTCCAGAGTACCGGTCCCACCGGGAAAAGCGATATATATGTCGCCCATCTCAAGCATTATTTTCTTTCGCTCCTGCATATCCTTCGTAACAATAAGCTCTGTAATGCCGTCATGCTGAAGTGCGTCACGTACAAAAAAGTCCGGTTCCACACCGATGACTTCTCCGCCGCCTTTAAGGACCGCGTCCGCCAGAATTCCCATGAGGCCTACTGCGCTTCCTCCATAAATGAGGCGGTGTCCGCCCGCCGCGATCCAGCTCCCGAGTTCCCATATACCTTCTTTATATTTGTCATCCTTTCCGGGATTGGCTCCCAGATAAACGGTTATGTTCATTTGTCATTCCTTTCTTTTCCGCCCTCCCAGAACGTTGTCAGGATCTCTCTGACCTGATCCGACCGGCAGGGTATATAACTGCTCCACTCACGGGGAAACATGGCCTGACACTCTCTCGTCAGGAACCTGTCATCCAGCAGTACGATCACGCCTCTGTCTTCAGATGTTCGGATCACTCTCCCTGCCGACTGCAGCACCTTATTCATTCCCGGGATCAGATATGCGTATGAAAAGCCTTTCTTTTCCTGCCTGTCATAATAGTCTCTGAGGATCTCTGTCTCCCGGGAGACCTGTGGCAGGCCGCATCCGACAACAATTACACCTATAAGCCTGGTCCCCACAAGATCTATTCCCTCAGAAAATCCGCCCCCCATCACGCAGAAGCCGACCATGGACATCGCGGGATCCTCATAAAAATTTTCAAGGAAGATCTCTCTGTCCATCTCACCCATGTATCTGCTTTGAGCTACATAATTTACATCCGGCTCGTCAAATTCCGCACGGTAAATGTCCAGGACTGCCTGAAGGAACTTATAGGAGGGGAAGAAGGCAATGTAGTTGCCTTTCCTGGAGATCACCGTCTCATGAATGTAAGAGGCGATCCGGTGATACATGCCCTCATTGCGGCTTCGATACCTGGTGCTGACATCTCTGCCTACCAGAATAATTTTCTGATCATCCTGAAAAGAACTCTCCGCATAGACCGCATAGTTATCTTCTCTCCGGCTGAGCAGGCTCTTATAGTATCCGACCGGCAGAAGCGTCGCCGAAAAGAAGACAGCGGAACGTCCTTTATCAAGGATCTCCTGAAGTCTCCTTGCCGGATTGACGCAGAAGAGCTTCATATGAAAATGCCGATCCTCGTCCCGGAAGGTGCAGATCACATAATCGT
Source organism: uncultured Lachnospiraceae bacterium (assembly GCA_946535445.1). Lineage (GTDB taxonomy): Bacteria > Bacillota > Clostridia > Lachnospirales > Lachnospiraceae > Chordicoccus. Next base: position 21,272 of record CAMNDN010000015.1, on the reverse strand, counting down.
CATCCATAGCTTCGTATGTGTTCACAAAATCCCGAAGTCCAAAATAAAAATCGGTCAGAACATCCGACTCGTCTGCAGACTGTTCTTCTCCTTTCCCGCTCTCCTCAGCACTTCCTCCGTTCTGTCTTCGCTCTTTGAAGAACTCCTGAAGTTCTCCGTATGCTCTCAGCAGTTCTCCCACAAATTTTTCGTCGAGTGCTTCTATCTTCTCATAGACATTGTATTTTCCCGGTTCTTCTGCCTCTGTCAGATCCAGCGATCTGCGCATGGCAAGCAGCTGTTTATTTAATTTTTCCAGCTGGCGGGCAGCTTTCGGTCCTTTTTTCCTGATCGCATTTTTTGCGGCGAGTACATCCTCTTTTACGAGCTCGGCACTGTACATCTCTCTTGCCCTTTCCACAAGATTGTGGGCCTCATCGACAAGAAAGATATAGTCCCCTCCGTTCCCTTCGCCGAAGAACCGGCGCAGACGCGCATTGGGATCGAACGCATAATTATAATCGCACAGGACCGCGTCACACCAGACGGATGTATCCAGTCCCAGTTCGAAAGGACAGACTTTCCATTTTTCAGCCTGCTTTCTGATCCGCTCCCTGTCGAAATAATCTTCTTCTCCTATGAATTCATATACCGCATCATTGATCCTGTCAAAATGTCCCCGGGCATACGGACAGTCATCCGGATTGCAGGACGGTTCATTCATCGGACAGATCTTCTCCTTGGATGTAAGCACGATCGTCTTCATCCTGAGCCCCCTGTCCCTCAGAATACGGAACGCTTCCGCTCCTACGGTCAGCGTCTGGTTTCTGGCAGTCAGATAGAAAATCTTACCTGATAATCCCTGTTCCATGGCCCGGACAGACGGATATACGACAGACATTGTTTTCCCGACGCCGGTCGGCGCCATCAGGAACAGCTCTTTCTCTTCCCTGATGGTCAGATAGACAGAGGATACAAGATTCTTCTGACCTTTTCTATACGGAAAGGGAAAGGTGAGCGGTCCCATGGATGCATCCCGTTCTTTTCTCCATCCGATCTGCCAGTCGACCCACCTGCGGTAGGCCCTGCAGATCTCATCGTACCAGATAAGAATTTCCGAAGCCTGGCAGATTTCCGTAAAATGTTTTATTTTGCGGTCTTCTTCGAGATTCACATAAGTCATGCGGATGCCGATCGCATCCGTTCTGCATGCAAGGTCATTCCATCCGTCTTTCAGATATCGGCGGAGCAGGATCGCGCCGTAACACTTCGCCTGCGCCAGATGGACCCGGACCGGTTCGTCAATACTGTCTGGTTCCATATAAACACCTTTGATCTCATCCACCATGACCAGAGGAAGTGATTCTTTTTCCCTGCTCCCGAATGTGTGAACCCCATCATCCGTGAACACACCGTCCGCGCGGCCTTCGATCCTCAAAATATAGGTCCCGCATTCTAACTCGTCATACAGAGACATCTCTGCCTGATAATCTCCGGCCATACCCTTCTGGAGCCTGCGATGGACACGGCTTCCCGCAAGCATAGCCTCCGCGTCGAATCCCCCGCCCGATCTGTTGTCCAGGTCTCCGCTCCTTAAAAGGAACTCGACAAGAGTTCTCACTGAAATCCGGACGACAGGCAGGTCTTTGGTCCCGTTCCCGCTGCCGATATTCAGTTTTCCCGTATCTGTTCCCATGCTCATAATCTCCCGCCGGCTTCTTATTTCGATTAAGTATAACACAGATGCATTTTTTATTGTATTTTTTGAAGCCTCGTTGTAGAATAGACAAAAATCTTTGTAACCGGCGACAATAGATCAAATCGCATATGTTTTCAAATTGGAGGATACCGAATGAAGGCACTCGAAGAGAGAATTCTTAAAGATGGACAGGTAAGACCAGGCAACATTTTGAAAGTAGACAATTTCCTCAACCATCAGATCGACATTCAGTTCATGAATGAGATCGGAAAGGAATTCAAAAGAGTATTTGCTGAGAAAAACGTCACCAAGATCATGACGATCGAAGCATCCGGAATTGCCATCGCTGCTATTACAGCTCAGTATTTTAACGTTCCCGTTGTATTTGCAAAAAAGGCACAAAGCATCAATCTGGACGGAAGCCTTTACACGACCAAGGTAAAATCCTACACTCATCAGAAAACATATGATGTCATACTTTCTAAAAAATTCCTGTCACCGGACGACCACGTACTGATCGTCGATGACTTCCTCGCCAACGGCTGTGCAGTGGAAGGTCTGATTGACATTATTCAGACAGCCGGCGCTACCCTTGAGGGTGTCGGCATCGTCATTGAGAAAGGCTTCCAGGTAGGAGGAAAAGAGCTCCGCGCCCGCGGTATCGATGTCCGCTCTCTGGCAATTATCGAAAGCATGTCCGATGACAGTCTGGAATTCAGACCGCAGGAATGATTATCTTATCGCATTCAAGAACGCCTCAGCGTTCTTGCCGCGACGTGCGCGGCGCCAGGGCGCCTATAGCTGCGCACGTGTGTCTGCGATCCGCCAAAAGCTGCCGCGCAAAGCAGGCCCTCCTGCTCTGACGCGGCAGCTTTTTTCTTCTTTTTTATTTCTTCTTTTTTTCTGTATAGCTGACCTTTCTGTCATTCTTATCACCCTTAACGGTCAGTTCCGGAATACTGTCAATGAACTTATATAACTGACTGTAACCGTACAGCTTCACATTGAAATTCCTGTGCTTTCTGCGGATCTCCTGACCCAGCGTTGCCAGAGCGATCGGCTTTGAACGTTTTCTCACGATGTCCACGATATCCTGTATCGTCTGATCTTCCTCAGACTTCTCATCCTTCAGTCTGACCGTGATGGCATTGTTCTCTTTCAGGACTTCGATTGCTTCCATGTCTTCCAGGAATTTAGACAGCTGGCTGTATCCGAATGTCCGTATATCGAAATCGGGGTACTTGTTCTGAAGCTTGCTTCCGATTTCGCCGGAACCGGTCGGTTTGCCTTTATTATCATTCTGAGTAATGATATTGATAATATCCTTCTCAATAACTTCCTTGTCTGTCCCGCTCGTCGCGTTCTCATTCTCAAGCAGGTTCTCCAGCTCCGTAAAGACCGTGCAGGCTGCACGGAAGGAGTCAGGTGTCTTCTTCTCCCCCATACCGACAACAATTTTGCCGGATTCGCGAAGACGGCTGGCCAGTCTGGTAAAGTCGCTGTCTGAAGATACGATGCAGAAACCATCCACATTGGAATTGTAAAGCAGATCCATCGCATCAATGATCAGTGCGGAGTCTGTCGCATTCTTTCCTGTCGTGTTCGAGAACTGCTGAATCGGAATAATTGATTTCTCAAGCAGTCTCTCGCTCCATCTGGCGTTGGCCTGGGAAGTAAAATCCCCATAAATCCTCCGATAGGTGATAAGCCCGTACTGGGCCAGTTCATCAAAAATACCGTTCAGGTATTTTGCGGACACGTTGTCCGAGTCTATCAGAAGGGCAAGTTTTCTCTCTCTTTCTTCCATATCTCCTGTTTTTCCTCAAGATTCTTACTAAGACCTCCCGCTGCGTATCTGCCCTGCATCCGGGAAGTCTTTTTACAGTTCTATTCCGTTCTTTTTACAAAGCTCCCGCGCGGTATCAACGGAATCGACCCCTGTTCTGTTTTTGATCGGAGCAAATTCATACTCTCTCACGACCTCAAAAGGCAGGCACCCGTCAAGTGCCCCAAGCAGGTCAAATATGAACAGCTCGAACTTACATCCGTTCGGCTCCTCAGGTGTTACTTCGTTTCCGAATTCATCGATGCAGGCAATTTTCTTTCTTGCAATGTGAATCGTAAGCTCCTGATCAAGTGCGCGCATGAGTCCTTCGACCCGGAAGAGATAGTTCAGGGTGACTCCGAAATAATACAGATACTCGCCGTCCGCATCGACGGAATTTCTCATTTCATCCGTCATTTCCGTATATTCGACTACAGCGGTGCGTCCGTCCTTTTTACATATGACGCCCACCTTCTCATCCGGACTGACCTTTCGAAGTACCTTGGAACCGGATTCACATCCTGAAAGGATCGTTGCTCCGATAAATACCGGATCGCAGATCCTCTGAAGGACATTGTCCACGGAAAATACGTTCAGCCATTCGATGCCCTCTTTTTTTATGATATCTCCGAAACCGGCGCGGATCATAGATGAGAACCAGCCCCCGTTCCCGTTGGGCGATGTGGAGATTCTGCATTTGCTTTCAAGGAGGACTTTTCCGTCAAAACTGACTGTCGGGGCCATATCCTGCTTAAAGAAGACGATTTGATCCGGACGATAACCGAAATACTCATGTTCGTTGAAAAATTCCCGGGTCTTTGCATCATTGATCTCACTCGTCATGATAAAGAGACGGATCCACGTACCGGATTCCCGCACTACATCCAGAAGGTTCTCGATCAGACGCTGGAAAATGTAAACGTGCTTTGTAATGCCGATGTCGAACATACCCTTGGGATCAGAGCTTCCAAGCCTGGTCCCCATTCCTCCGGCGAGAAGGACTGCACACACTTTTCCTTCACGAACCGCTCTCAGACCGGCATTTCTGAATTCCTCTTTCCTTGCAGCAATCTGAGGAATCGTCAAAGCCGCCAGAGGAGAAAGTTTCCCGGGAGCTGCATCCTCCTTTTCCTTTTCAAGAGCCTGCACGATGGAAAAATCGGTCTCATCGATCTGCTGAAGGAGGGATACCTGCTCTTCCTCTGCAAGTTCATCATAAAATGCCAGCAACTGTTCCTGGCCATAAGCCCTCAGCTTTTTCTTTGCCTCTTCGTATGTCATAATTCATCCTTTCAAAATACCGTTCATCATTCCCGGCAGTATCAGCGCCGATCCCGTATTACCTGGAAAATATAAAACTTCAGGTAGGAGCTTTCCTCTGCTGCCCACAGAATCGGATGATCCGGAGACTGCGTTCTTGCCTCGATCTGACGCAGGCGCACATGAGCTTCTCTGGCGGCTCTTCTCAGCATTTCCTCAAACAGTTCCCGTGTCATGAAGTGCGAGCAGGTACACGTCGCAAGAAACCCTCCGTCTTTCACGATGCGCATACCGGCACGGTTGATCTTGCGGTAGCCCTTCTCTGCATTCCTGACATTCTGTTTTGATTTTGCAAATGCCGGCGGATCCAGGATCACGACATCATATTCTTCGCCCCTTTGTTCAAGCTCCGGCAGCATTTCAAGAAGATCCGCTGTGATAAAACGAAGATGTGTGCCGGAGTTATTCTCCATCCAGGGATGATCCGCCCCTGATTCCGGATCTTCGATTGCTGTAAACCCGTTCAGGGATGCATTCTTCTCGGCCTGCCCGACTGCCCTCTCGGAAGCATCGACCGCCAGTACGCTTTCGGCACCGGCAAGGGCCGCGTTCAGAGCAAAGGAACCGGTGTGTGTAAAACAGTCGAGAACTTTTCTGTCTTTACACAGCTTTGCTATAGCTGCCCGGTTATATTTCTGGTCCAGAAAGAACCCGGTCTTCTGACCTTCCGCTACATCGACAAGATACCTTACTCCATTTTCCATTATCGGAACCTGTGTGTCAAATGGTTCTGTCAGAAAACCCGCCGTTTTTTCCATTCCTTCTTTCAGGCGTTCTCTGGCATCACTTCTCTCATAAATGCCTCTGATCCTGACACCGTCATCGGCAAGTACGCGGACCAGCTCATCCAGAATCAGCATTTTCATACGATCCATACCGTAAGAAAGAGATTCTATGACAAGAACATCCTCGTATTTGTCAATCGTGATCCCGGGCAGAAAATCGGCGTCACCGAAAACGATCCGGCAGCTCGAAGTATCCACGGTCGCCTTACGATAATCCCAGGCATTTTTGACGCGTTCCCGAAAAAAGGCTTCGTCAATTATTCTGTCCGCCTCTCTGGTCAGCATTCGAACACGGATCTTTGAGTTCACATTGATGACGCCCTTACCCATCGGAAACCCGTCAAAATCCCGCACAGAGATGACATCCCCATTCACAAAACTTCCTTTGATCGTATCTATCTCATTGTCAAAAATCCACGCTGCTCCCGATTTCAGCAGACGCCCCTCCCCTTTTTTCAGAATTACTTCCGCTTTTGCCTCTACCATGAAATGCCCTTCCTTTATAATCTTCATTATAAGCTTTTATTTTTTGGTTTTATTATCATTTGTTCATGAATTGTTCAAACTTGTATGATATATTTTCATTGTGCTGATAGTAGCACTCACTTTTTCAATGCCGACTTTTGTCGGCATCCCCGGAAGGCCGCAACCCCTCATAGCGGCCTTCTTTTCTTTTGTGCGATAAGATATAGTATTCTCTAAATGACAGGCGGCGCATGGTCACCTGCCACACGCCCCCATTTACAGCTTTCACGGTTCAATTAGATATCTACCCTCTGTCTTTCGACAAGCTCCGAGAAAAAACCTCCTTTATCAATCAATTCATCATAAGTCCCGTCTTCGATGATTTTTCCTCCATCCAGAACAATGATCCTGTCACAGTTCCGAATCGTAGAAAGACGATGCGCGATCACAAGTCGTGTACACTTCAGTTTTTCCAGCGAGTCAGATACTATCTTCTGGGTAATATTGTCGAGCGCACTTGTTGCCTCGTCGAGCATCAGGATCTTCGGCTTTGCGGCCACCGCACGCGCAATCAGGATCCTCTGCCTCTGTCCGCCGGATATTCCGCCCTGGCCTTCGGAAATCATGGTGTTCATCCCCATCGGCATATTCTCTATATCATCAGCCAGACCTGCCATCTCCGCTGCTTCCCATGCATCATCAAGAGTAGCCCCCGGTGCAGCGATGACAATATTGGAGAAAATATCTCCCTGGAACAGCTTACCGTTCTGGATGACAACACCGATCTTTGTCCTCAGAGACTTGACATCCACGGACTGCAGATCCTTCCCGTCATAGAATATCGCGCCGCGGTCCGGCTTCTCAAATCCCAGAAGCAGCCTCATCAACGTCGATTTTCCGCATCCGGTCTTCCCGACGATCGCAACGTACTGACCCGGACGGATCTTCAGGGAAAGGTTATCCAATACCAACGGCATTCCCTCGCTATACCGGAAAGAAACATTATTGACTTCAACACCGCCGCTCAGTCCGGTAACGACCTGCTTAGTCTCGGAAATCTCCGGAACTGCTTTCAGCACCGGTTCGATCATTTCCAGAAGTGGTTTTATCTGAGCCGCTACAAGTCCCATTGACATCAGGGCGCTGAACGCTCCTTCTACATTTCCGTATGCTGAAGAAAAGCCCATATAATCAGCGTAGGTAATGCCGGCGTCGATCGCTACATAGTACATAACTACTGTGCCGACCATCGTGATGATCGCAGAAATTGTGGGGCTGAGTTTCAGAAGAAGTTCCGGGTCATATTGATACTTGGCTGTTTTGGCATACTGATTGGCCCACTTGGCGAACGCTCTCTTTTCCGCGCCCGCATTTTTGATTTTGGCTACACCTCCGATGAGCTGATAGACAATTCCGCTCTCTTTACTGCCCTCCTCCATCATGGCTTTCGTGACCTTGACCTGTCTGAGCGTAATGATAGCTGTCGTAATAAGCGATATACCTGTGATGATCAGGGCAGGTACCAGAAGCGGTGCTGCATATCGCATGATCTGAAAGATATACATCAGAGAAAATACAGCAGTCAGCGCAGTCGAGAAAATTGCGTCAAAAATCGTATTACACAGGGAATTAATACCACTGATACGGCTCGAGAGTTCACCTGCGCTGTATTGTTTGAAAAAAGACGGTTCCAGTGAAAGTACTCTCATCATCGTGGCACTCTCCACAGAGAGACTGATTCTCTTTTCAATGGCGCTCTTCGCTATCAGATGCACCTGGCTGATAATAGTACCGGATAGTCCCGCACAGAATACAGTGATCAAAGTCGCTGTCAGGAGCATTGTGTTCCTGGAAGTCAGAACAGTCCCGTTCAGATAACGGGTAAGGATCGGCGTGATCTGACCGACCAGTGTCACAAAAGCCATCAGACCGATCATGAGTGCATAGTCTCTCGGTCGGAGAAGTGAAGCCATGTAAGAGACCAGATCCGCGATCCCAAGTTCACGAAGCGGAAAAGACATGTAAAAGCAGATGGCATCCTTATCAATTGTCTCCACATTTCCGGCATTGATCCGAACAGACTCCTTTGAATCCGGATCAATATAATAGTATCCATGGATTCCTCCCGGGATCAACGCGACGATACGTCCGTCCTTCAGGGATCCCAGCATAGCTCCGGACGCATCCTTATACCACTTGTCTCTGAGGCGCACATTTCTTCTCATGATACCAGAAGGGCGGAGAAGATATTCCAGCACCTCGTCCAGAGTCTTGAGATTATCCGGGATTTCTTTTGCATGGACATGATAAAATTTCAGTATTTCACCGATTGCCTCTCCGGCAAGTTCCTGATCAGAGTGGAATCGGATCTCAAGTTTTTTTCCAGCATTTACCAGATTGGCCATCTGCGCGAAAGAATCAGCAAAAATATCATCATCATTCTGCACTCTCTGGCGAATCTGTTCATCAAACCAACTCATATAAGCTCCTTATTCACTCGTGATCAATTCTTCGTAAAGTCCGTGATTCTCCATCAATTCACTGTGCGTTCCACGCTCGACGACAGCTCCTCGTTCCATAACGATGATCTCATCACAATCACGGATCGTGGAAAGCCTGTGGGCTACGACAACGCAGGTAATGCCCCGGGCAGCAACAGACTGCATGACTTCATATTCTGTTCTGGCATCCAATGCGGATGTAGCCTCGTCCATAAGTATAATGGTCGGATCCTGAGCCAGAACGCGCGCTATTTCCATTCGCTGTCTCTGACCGCCTGAAAAATCCCGGCCGTTTTCCAGCATCTTATAGCGATAGCCTCCGTCACGCTGCATGATGTCCTCATGAAGATTGGCATCTCTGGCCGCAAGAATCATTTCGAAGTCTTCGATGGAAGTATCCCACATCTTAATATTGTCCGCAATCGTTCCCTCAAAAAGCGTAATGTCCTGATCAACGACCGCAACGGATCCCGTGAACATATTATGATCGACCTCGCTCATCGGCATACCGTCATAGAGGATTTCTCCCGACCACGGCTTATAAAGGCCGGAAAGCAGTTTTACAAGAGTGGATTTTCCGCATCCCGAGCTGCCCACAAATGCCACTTTTTTGCCGGGTTCCAGCGTCATATTAAAATTCTTGATAAGCGGTTCAGCAAGCGGAGAATATCCGAAAGTCACATTTTTCATCTCCACCCTGCCGGAAAGCTTCCTGTAATCAAAGTCATCCTTCAGCCTCATCTGCTCTTCCGTAACATCTGCCGGATAATCCAGAACGTCTTCTATACGCTCCATATTGGTACGCATCTCACGGATCGTGGCTTCTGCCCCGATCAGAGCCAGCGCAGGCGAAGAGAACGAGCTTAAAAGGGTACGGAAGTAGGCCAAAATACCGGGAGTGAACTGACCCTTAAATATAAGCAGAAAACCAATACCGGTAATGATCAGTTCAGTGATGGACTGTACCACAGACAAAATAATCGAAAAAGTTGTCGTCAGCTTGATATTATTTATTTCCTGTGAATTTACGGATGCCTGATATCCCGACCATCTCTGAAAGAAACCGTTCTCAGCTCCGCTCGCCTTGATCGTCTCGATCATTTCGATACCGGATACGGTCGTAGACTGCAGTTTTCCGGCATCTCTCATCTGTACACGCTGAATATTGATCTGTTTCTCCGAGACATATCTCGAAACAGCCCAGTTGATGAGAATACTGGAAACGCCGACTATCGTCAGGACCACACTGTACTTCATCAGGAGGACAAAATAGAGCACGATCAGTACCATATTCAGTACGCCGGGCGCAATTGTCTTGATCAGAGTCGTCGTGATGGTAGAGTTGCTCTCCTTGCGCATGGCTATGTCGCCCGCAAGTCTCTGTGAAAAGAATTCTACGGGCATTCTCAGCACATGCCACATATACTCGGAATTTGCCATAATGGCAAATTTGCCTTCCAATCTCAGGGAGAACAAAGTCTGCAGGATAGACATAATGACTTCTATCAGAACGAACAGACTGTAGATAACAAGGAAAGGTATTGTCCAGTCAGGCCTCTTGCCTGGCAGCATATAGTCATAAAAGACTCTTGTAAATGCAGGTGCAATGATTGCCAGTATAGATGTCAGAATATAGGTCAGTACAAAAAAAGTGATCGCGTCTGATGTCCCGTGCAGTTTCCTCTTAACGAATCCCCATATGCTCTTTCTGCTTCCGGACGGCTCAAAGGTCTCCGTAGGAAAGAACTGCATACACACACCGGTAAAGGACTCATCGAATTCCTCCATGGACACTTCCACTTTTCCTCTGGCGGGATCATTTATAACAGCCCTGTTCTTTTTAAATCCGTTCAGAACGACAAAGTGATTAAAATTCCAGTGAATAATACAAGGAAACACTCCGTTTTCCTTCAAAAATTCGGGTTCGAATCGATAAGCTTTCGTCTCAAGTCCGTAAGACCTTGCTGCGATCAGAATATTTCTGGCATTCGATCCGTCTCTTGAGACACCGCAGTCCTTTCTCACCTGTTCAAGCGGCAGCCATTTGCCGTAAAATGCCAGGATCATACACAGAGAAGCCGCCCCGCATTCGAGAGCTTCCAGCTGCATAACGACCGGCACTTTGGCGACATGACCGGCGGAGACAGGCTCCAGGGCATGTTTTCTGTCAAATATGCTCATAATCATCTACCCTCATCAAATATAAAAGAAATCGGGGCGACCTGTTCCGTCGTGACCTGACCGTCGGAATGTGTGACTTCGGCCTCAACTCTGGTCATGACTCCCCACATGATTCCCATTGTAAGGAGCAGAACAATAGCACCCAGAAGCAGCCACAGACTCGGTGTCACAACGCGCACATAATCATCGATCTGGTCAGGCGACTGAATTCTCTCCAGACTCTTTTTACGGAATATATCCTGTTTCATGTTCATCACCTCATGCGAAAAAATAAGCCTGCAATTAATAATGAAAGGCTATTCTATTTTAGCATAGAAGTCGCTTATTCAAATAAGGAAATTACAAAAAACATCACAATAAATACATTTTCCATGGTATCATATACACATAAGCTTTAGCGTAACAGGGATCTTCTGTGCGTATTATTAAAAACGAAAGGAAAGAAATCATGAAAAAAGTATTTGCAAGTGATTTTGATGGAACGCTGTATTTCTACAAAGCGGAAGTTAAGCTGCCTCCGGAATCAGTGGAAAAAATTAAGGAGTATCAGGCAGCCGGAAACTATTTCGGACTCTGCACAGGCAGACAGGTCGGCGGTCTTACTCCGTTCATCGGCGGCTTTTTTGATCCTGATTTCTGGATTACAAGCACAGGCTCCAATATTATCGATAAGGATATGAATGGGATCCGCAAGCTCTTCGTCGACCGTGACATAATTGATAAGATCGTGAAGGATGTCAAGCCGAGAGGAAACAGGATCTCCATCGATATCGATGGTGTGATCAATGTCTTTGAAGAAATGGATTATCCGGGCGAATATAATGTCATCACCGGCATGGATGATGCTCCGCAGGGCATGGTCCACGGTGTAGGTATCCACTGCGAAACACTCGAGGAGGCTGCTGCCCTCACAAAAGAAATCAATGACAAGTACGGTGATTATCTGAATGCATTCCAGAACGTCATTGAAGTAGATATCGCACCGAAGGGCACATCCAAAGGCGAAGCTGTTTCTGTCATCCGCGAATACTATGGCGACTGTAAAGTTTACGGAATCGGCGATTCTCTGAATGACCTTCCTCTGCTCGAGGCATCCGATGTCTCCTATACCTTCCCGTATGCTCCTAAAGAAGTACAGGAAAAGGTAACAAAGGTCGTTAATAATATTGTAGAAGCTCTTGAAGACAGTATGAATGACGTGATATAATTCGTTACTGCCGGACAAAAGCACCTGCTATAAGCAAGGACAGCGGCCTTCTAAGGGCCTTTATATTGTAAGCGGTATCCATGAAATCAACGGCCGCGCATTCCGGGACTCCGGACTGCGCGGTTTTTTCACGATTAAAACCAATATGTGAACACAGCTCAAAGAGGGAACCTTTCGGCTTTCCCGAAAAACGATATATACAGAATGGAGCGCCATGATCAGTAAGGAGTTACAGAGAGCCCGAGCCTACGAAGCAGCCAAAGAAAAATTGATCTCAGAATCAGACAGACCCGCTTTTCATCTCTCATCCCGCGTCGGATGGATGAACGACCCGAACGGTCTTTCGTTCTATAACGGTCAGTATCATATGTTCTACCAATATCACCCCTATGATTCACACTGGGGTCCCATGCACTGGGGGCACGCCGTAAGCCAGGATCTTCTCCACTGGTCTTATCTTCCGGCCGCGCTCGCGCCGGATCAGGAATATGACAGATGCGGATGTTTTTCGGGCAGTGCCGTGACGCTTCCCGACGGCCGTCATCTGATCGCTTACACGAGTGTGACGGATGAGATTCAACCCGGCGGTGATATCCGTCAGATCCAGCAGCAGAGCTTGGCGGTGGGAGACGGACTCACCTATGAAAAAGTCGATTCCAATCCCGTTCTGACCGGGAAAGATCTTCCGCTCGAAGGCAGCAAATATGATTTCCGCGATCCGAAAATCCTCTGCATGAAAGACGGCTCTTATCGGATGATCATCGCCAATAACCATCCGGGTCATGGAGGACAGATGCTGCTGTTCCGCAGTGACGACGGATTTCGGTGGAGTTTTTCCAGTATTCTGGCAAAAAACGAAAATCGGATCGGCCTCATGTGGGAATGCCCGGATTTCTTCGAGCTCGACGGCCGGTACGTCCTGATTGGAAGCGCTCAGGACATGCTGCCTAAATCCCTGGAATACCACAACGGAAACGGGACCTTCTATTTTGCGGGAGATTTTGATTCCCACAGTGAGATATTCTGCCCTCAGGCTGACCACGCGGTCGATTACGGTATCGATTTTTATGCTCCCCAGACAGTCCTTGCCCCTGACGGAAGACGCATAATGATCGGATGGATGCAGAACTGGGATACCTGTAATCTCCATACTGCTTCCATTCCCTGGTTCGGACAGATGAGCATACCGAGGGAACTTTCCCTGAAGAACGGGCTGCTCTATCAGGTCCCGATCCGTGAACTGAATTCTCTCCGGGTCAATAAAGTAGAATATAAAAGCGTTCCCCTCCGGAATAAGACCATCTCACTTCCCGGAATTGAGGGACGTACCGTCGATCTCGAGATAGAAGTCACACCCTTTGATTTCATGAAAGTCTATCACAAATTCTCGGTCAGATTTGCTAAGAACGATTCCTATAATACGGGCATCAGCTTCCGACCTTATGAATCGACTCTCAAGATCAACAGAAAATTCTCCGGATCCAGACGCGCAATCATTCACCAGAGACGTGCCCATGTAAATCATAAGCTGGGAGCGATCAAACTGCGCATTCTTCTGGACCGCTACAGCGCGGAAATATTCGTCAATGACGGTGAGAAGGTCCTCTCGACGACGATCACGACGCCGCTTGAGGCGGATGGGATTACATTCTCCGCTGATGGAGCGCTGACGTTCTCGGTGACCAAATATACAATAAAGGCATAAAAAGACTTCCCACACGATTAACGTGTGGGAAGTTTTTTATGCCTTTCTCCCGCGGGATTCAAAACGGCGTCAGCCGGCACCCTTCAGATCGAATCCCCGCACATCCTGATGCTGCGCATTTCTTACCGGACTTCAAGAATACGGAATTCCCCGCTCTCCATGGAAAGCTGGAACATGAGTTTCTTCATATGCTCCGTATTCAGATCCCCGAGAATAGTCAGCTCGAACGTAACCGTTCCTTTCTCCGCGTCATCTTTTATGAGCAGCATCTTCTCCATGTTATATCCGTAATCTCCTATCATGGCGAGGATCGATGACATGGCGTTCGGCCGATTGGGTCTGGTAAGAAGAATCTTCACACGATCAGCATTCTCCGGAATCTCGATTCCTTCCGAAATCTTTTCAAATACTCCTTCGAGACGATCATAGATGATCCCGTACTGATACATACGGCTCGTCTCCATGATCTTACGCACCACGGCAAGATATCCGTCCCTTCGATCATCCGGCACCTCGTTGCCGAGTCTTTTCAGGATTTCTTTCTCCCGGTCAGCTCTGTATATTGTAATATCACCTGACTTGAGCTTGGCATGGGCCACCTTGCGGGAACAGTCGAGTCTTCGCATCAAAAGCTCCCTGATTTCAGGATCGATTTCATCTATTTCCCGTCGTACTTCCGTCAGTGTCTGCACTTCCATTTCGTATTCTATAATTCCTCTTTCTGTTCTGTCAGGAACAGTGCCCTGCTTTTAGCAATACTTTTATTCAACGACAATATCATACTTAACTGCAGAGACGGCAGCCTCTCCGCCTTCCGCAAAGAATTCTACTCCGATATCATCAGGATCAGGATACATATTTCCCGTGATCGTATACCTTCCATCGTTGATGAACACCTCCGCGGAGCATACGTCCAAAAAGACTCTGAGTTCAATTTCATCCGTCTTTTCGACATCACAGGTACGGACATTCACATCATCCTCCTTGCCCCTGAGCGGTATGCCTGAGTTCGTACGATCCATGGTAACACAGCCTGCCTGACGATCATAGCGGACGATGGTCTCGTGTTCGCCCCCTTTATAGAAGCGAATGCCTGCTGCGGATGCATCCTTCAACCTGAAGCGCACCTTGAGATCGATCTTGTTCCCCTCTATTCCCGGAACCGGAACACTTTCGTCTCTTATGACCAGATTGGAAACCTCCACTTTGTTGGCATGATACTTCTCGATCTCACGAACCGGAGCCTGATATACTCTGCCATCCTTCAGTGTCAGTTCACGCGGCAGCGTATAGGAACCTGCCCAGTTGTCTTCCTGCGTCGGATATGAACGATCCCACATTTCCTTCCATGCGATCATAATGTTGCGGCCATCCGGCATATGAAGATTCTGAGGAGCATAAAAGTCAAAGCCGGCATCCAGCTCCTGAAAATTCCGGATCTCGAAATGACCTGTCTCAAAATCCAGCTTCCCGATGATTGCGAGCGAGGAATGAATATTTTCATAATTATTGCCGTCCTTCGGAAGATTCTGGGGGCTGGCAAGTATGACGTCCGTATCTCCGAAATTGAGATAATCCGGGCATTCATAAACTCCGTTCAGCTTAAAATACTCCTCGCTGAACCCTTCCGTCTTCTCGATGAGCTTGCCCAGATACTCCCAGTGATAAAGATCTCTGGAACGGAAAAGGATCATATTGCCGTAGCCGTTCGCAGGCTCGACCGTAAATTCCGAGACTTTTCCGGAAATCGTTCCATCGGGATCAAAACTCATAGACGGGGCACCGCTGATATATCGCAGATACGTCGAATACATTTCACCTTCCGGCTGGGGTTTATTCGGATCAACAATTCTGGTTCCGGCCAGACAATAGAACCATCCCCCTCTGCGGAAAGGCTTCGGATCCCGGAAATCACTTTTCGCGACCTCATCAGAGAGCTGCTCGGAACGAAGAATCGGGTTATTCTTTACTTTGGAGAATGTCACACCTCCATCGGTGGAGATCGCGAAACACTGCCTCTGCCGGTCAGGCTGCGCTGCAGTATACATGAGGTAGAGTTCTCCGTCGATCTCTATCGCATTCCCCGAACAGCATCCGCAGATCTGTTCATAATTCTCATCCGGAACAAGGGCGATGGGAAGTTCTTCCCACTTGATGAAATCATCTGTCACATAATGCCCCCAGTGCATGGTACCCCATGACGCCTGATGAGGATAATGCTGAAAAAAGAGATGTGCCTTTCCGTTATAATAAATCATTCCGTTGGGGTCGTTGGACCAGCCGGCGGAAACATCTGCATGATAAGCCTGCTTGTATCGTGTATTAACTTCCAGTTTTTTAAATTCCATGGTGCACCTGTGGCCTTTCATATCTGATTTACGTTGTCAATTACTCAATCTTTCCACATACGATCTGCGGACAATCTGATCATGATGTGGGAAGTTACTGCTAATTATTCATTCTGCGTCAGAATTCCAGTCTTGTTCTGCTTTATATCTCTCATTATATACAAACTTGAACGCAAAAGCACGCTGTTTTTCAATCCTGATGCCTGTCCCTGCGGCACAATTCAAGCAGCTGATAAAATACTCTCATTCCGCAGTCTGTATCACTTCTTGCGTGATCGAAACACATACGCTCAGGATGCCACTGAACAGAAATGATCGGCAGATCCCTGTGGAAGCATGCCTCGATCAGACCGTCTTCTCCCCACTGGCAGGCTTCCAACCCGTCCCCAATCTTCTTGACGGCCTGATGGTGGGCACTGTTGGTGATGATCTCTGTCTTTCCGTAGAGCTTCGCAAGCCAGGATGTCCTGTCCGTTCTTGTCATATGGACCTTGTCATTCTTCCAGTCATCCGGTGTATGCACCGCTTTGCATGCGCCGTCTATATCCTGAATAAGGGTTCCTCCGAAATAAACATTTAGCAGCTGATGTCCCCTGCATATACCGAGGACCGGCTTTCCTGCCCTAACAAAACAATCCAATACATAAAACTGAAGTTCATCGAGTACCGGGTTCGTTAAGACATTCTCCGCGGTTCTTTCTCCGTATCGCTCCGGTGAAACATCGTATCCTCCCGGCAGTAAGAGCCCATCGAATGCATCGATGTTAAAGGTCCTGTCCACAACTTCAGCAACTTCTCCGAGGTGATAAATAGCATCAATATAATTATTTTGTTTCTTCTTTTCGCAGGGGATAGCGATTCTGATCTGTCTCATTATAAATAGTCCCTCACCCAACTAAACAGCTGTCTATTTTATTACATTGCAATTAGTAAAATTATACCATAGACCGGATTATTAATACTTTAAGAAAAAGATTTTTCTATTTAAAATGCACTTTATCTGCATTTCGTTACAAGATGGCTGCCTGAAATGACAGAAGTCATAAGGCTTCCGCAGAATCAGCAGGCGGGGTCATGGTCCGTTCTTTTAAATTCTTAACGTAAGAATGGAAATAAAGGCTTTTCCTGGTTTATAATAAACATATCATTATAATATACCAAAGCAAGGAGTCTCTTATGAAAGTATGTCTGATGAACGAGTCCTTCCCTCCGGTCCTGGATGGGGTAGCCAATGTCGTGATCAATTACGCGAATTATCTGCAGAAAGATTTCGGAAGTCAGGTCATTGTGGGCACTCCCCGATACCCGAATGCAAACTATCACGGATATGACTATCCTGTCATCGCCTATGAGAGCTTCGATACCGCTGCCAGTGCCAACGGATACAGGACAGGCAATCCACTGGCTGAGAAGGAGGTCTCCGCACTGGCGGCATTTGCCCCTGATATTATTCACTCGCACTGCCCGGCCACAGCGACAATTATCTCCCGTCTGCTTCGGGAACGGACAGGGGCGCCGATCGTTTTTACTTATCACACCAAGTATGATATAGACCTTAGACGTGTTTTCAAGCTCAAACCCATGGCAGACGAAAGCATTAAAGCCATGGTAAGCAACATTGAGGCATGTGACGATATCTGGGTCGTGAGCCGGGGTGCCGGTGAAAGTCTGAAAGCCCTCGGATACAGAGGCGACTATATCGTCATGAACAATGGCGTGGACTTCGACAGAGGCCGGGTCGCAGACGAGGATGTCGCCAAAGCTACAGAAGGATACGATCTGCCCGAAGGGATTCCGATGTTCCTGTTCGTCGGACGAATTATTACTTACAAAGGTATTCCGATCATCCTCGACGCACTAAAGCAGCTCTCTGATTCCGGTCAGGACTTCCGTATGGTCTTTATAGGCAAAGGACCCGATATGGAGGAGATGCAGCGTACGGCGCGGGACTACGGTTTCACGGATGACAATGAAATCCCGGGCAAATGCATATTTACCGGCCCGATTTATGATCGTGACGTTCTCCGTGCATGGAACACCAGAGCTGATCTCTTCCTTTTCCCGTCGACATTTGATACAAACGGCCTTGTTGTACGTGAAGCAGCCGCATGCGGTCTTGCCAGCGTCCTCATAAAGGGTTCCTGCGCCGCGGAAGATGTCACAGACGGTCGAAACGGATTTACGATCGATGAAAATGCAGACTCCATGGCCGCTTTTCTAAAGGAAGCCTGCAGAGATATTCCGCATCTTCATGAAGTGGGTGACCGTGCCATGAACGAAATCTATATGTCCTGGAAGGATGCGGTCGGTGTCGCGTATGACCGTTATCAGGTAGTCCTTGAAAATTACAGAAAGGGAATCGGCTCTCAGCGCCATCGCCAGATGACCGATTATCTGATCCAGGCAGTCGCCAGTACCATGGAACATTCCGATAAGGCGAGACAGGTCCGTCATGAATTCTTCGATAATTTCCAGGAAACGGCTATCGGCATGAGAGACAACTTCGAGGAGACCGGTGAAATAATCGGAAATTTCATCGACGATCTTACTGCCGGTAAAAAGATGAGCAGGGATCCATCCATAAATCCGTTCCTTCAGGGTCTGGGGGAATCAAGACAGAAACTGCAGGGCTTTATGGAAGAATCTACACAGAAACTGCAGACGACCTTCGATGAGACGACTTCTGAAATCAGGAAATCCATGAATGAGAAGGGTGCTGCCATTAAGCAGAGCTTCAGCGATGCATCCGACGCTATTAAGAAAACAGTCCGGACCGCCACCGAGGAAGAACTGAAGGCCTACAATTCCATGACTGACAAAGAGTAAGCGCAATGGAAAAAAATAGAGATTTTCGGCGCATGTCCTTCTACCAGATCTGGATCCGCTCCTTCGCTGACGGCAATGGAGACGGAATCGGGGACCTCTACGGCGTATATGATAAACTTGAATATATTAAATCAATCGGTGTAGATGCAATCTGGTTCTCTCCCATCTATCCCTCACCGAACGCTGATTACGGTTACGATATTTCCGACTACAGGGATATCCATCCCGACTACGGCACGCTGGACCAGTTCAAAAAAGTGCTGGATAAGGCTCACCGGCTTGGATTATATGTCCTGATGGACCTGGTCATCAACCACACCTCCGATGAACATAAATGGTTCCTGGAAAGCCGCAAAAGCAAAGACAATCCTTACAGTGATTACTATATTTGGAGAGACCCGCGTACGATAAACGGAAAAAGGCTGCCCCCCAACAACTGGTTCAGTCAGTTCGAAGGTCTTGCCTGGGAGTACTGTGAGGAGAGAGATCAGTACTATCTTCATGTATTTGCCAGAAAGCAGCCCGACCTCAATATGGATAATCCGCGCGTCAGGCAGGAAGTGAAGGATATCATGCGCTTCTGGCTGGATATGGGCGTGGACGGTTTCCGTGAGGATGTAATCACCTTTATCTCCAAAGTGGAAGAACTTCCCGACGGGCTTTCTTTTCTTCCGGCCATCAACGGACTTCCCTACTATAAGGACGGTCCGAAGCTCATGGACTATCTAACGGAATTCCGGAAAGTCGCAAGAGAATATAATGCAGTCCAGATCGGCGAGGCGCCGATGACACCTGTAAGCACAGCACTGAAATACATAACCGGCGATGACCGTGTCCTTGATATGATGATCCAGTTCGACACCATGATGGCCGACTGCATTCTGACAGAGTACGTATGGCACCGTTTCAGCCTGAGAAAGCTGAAGAGGGCTTTTTCGAAGTGGCAGTACAAGCTTCAGGGCAAGGCATGGAACGCGCTGTACCTCGAGAACCACGATCATCCAAGAGTGATCAGCCGGTACGGAAGCCTGAAATTCTGGAGGGAGTCCGGTACGTCTCTTGCGGCGTCCTATCTGTTCCAGCAGGGCTGCCCGTTCATCTATCAGGGTCAGGAAATAGGCATGACCAATATTCATCTTCCCTCAATTGAGCAGTACGAGGATATAGCTTCCAAGAACGCTTATTACACATTCCATAAGAGGGAATCGAAGGAACTGCGCCTTCGCAGGATCCATGTATCGAGCCGGGACTCTTCCCGCACTCCCGTACAGTGGGATCGGACGGCCAATGCCGGCTTTTCGCAGGCTGTCCCATGGTTCTATGTCAATCCGAATTATCGCAGGATAAACGTCGCTGCCGAAGAGGCAGACGAGAACAGCATTCTGAACTTCTACCGCAGGTGCCTTGCTCTTCGCAGGGAGACTGAGACCCTGATCTATGGAGATTATCGTGAATATTTCAGACTGCATTCGAAACTCTATGTCTACGAGCGCTCTCTGAACGGCGACAGATACCTGATCGTCTGCTCCTTTGCGAAAAAGAACGTCTTTCTGCCCATCCCTCGGAGGTGGCGCAAAGTCCGCAGAGAACAGGTCCTGTGCAACTATGCGGAAAACGGGTCTCCCCGCATTTTAAGACCATACGAGACGAGGGTCTATCATATGGTCGGGTCCCCTTCAAAGTAATAAAAGAGCCCCTGCATGGCTGAAGTGTGAAAACTTTCTTCCATGCAGGGGTCTTACTATCCCTTATCGATCCTGAGCTTCCGATTTTTGTTTCCTGAGAGCCTATCATTCAATTTTCCACCCAGAAATTCACCGGTTCATAGTCTCTGAGCGGTGCAAGAAATCCCCTCTCAGCCAGCTTCTCCTGGATAAGATCCAACGTTTCCTTTGAGTCCGCGGTGACCGTATGGTAGTGATATCCGCTGGTCACCTTCATGAGAAGGCTTGACTCACCGCTTTTGATCTCCTCAAGATATTTCTGCACCTCCCACCGGGATTTCAGATGAAGCTCGGCGCGGACCACGTTATACACTTTATGATAGACGAACACATCTTCAACTCTCCCGCCCAGATCCACAATTAAATTAAGCTCTTCCTGAACTTCGTCTTCCGTGTGCCTCACTTTGAAGACTCTGCTCAGGGACTCAGTAGACTGCAGATAATATCCTCTGCTGGTGGAAAAGATCTGCATACCATTGGCCCGAAGCAGCGCTATATCCTGAACAATTACCTGTCGGCTGACCTTTAATTTTTCCGACAGGACTCTTCCGGCCACCGGAGAGTCACTGCTGCTGAGCATCTGAACAAGCTTTTCTCTGCGTTTTTCACCACTCATATTCCTGCCTCAAACCACAATGTTTACATATGACCATCACCTGTCTTTACTATAATAACACATCGCAGACAAGAAAAAAATGAAAAGAGAC
>CAMNDN010000014.1:0-37690 GCA_946535445.1 uncultured Lachnospiraceae bacterium | reverse complement strand
TCCGTTCAGGGCTGGACATCTCTGATCCTCGTCATGCTTGCTTCGACCGGTCTTACGCTGCTCTCCGTCGGAATTCTCGGAGAATATCTGATGCATATTCTTGACGAATCAAAGAAGATGCCGCACTATGTGCTGAGACAGAAGGATATCGATCCTCCGGATCAGACAGCCTGATCGAAAACTGAACATATATAATCAGACAGCCTGATCGATAACGAAACATACATATTTAAAACAGGAAAATACCATGAGAGAAATAGGTGGATATCTGGAATTTGAAAATCTTGGCGGCCGGGAGTATCATCCCGGCTGTTTAAAATTGAATCTCGGAAGATGCGCTGTCGCCTGGTTCCTTCGGCAGGTCGGCTGCGGAACGCTCTACCTTCCGTATTTTATCTGTGCCTCCGTCACAGATGCTGTGAAGGCCGCGGGGATCAAAATCATCCGGTACCGTATACGTCCGGATTTTTCTCCCCTCGATTCCGATCTTCCCGCCACGCTCGGCGAAGACGAGTGGCTTTTCATCGACAATGCATACGGACAGCTGACGAATGAACGGCTTTCCGCCTTAAAGGATCGCTATGAACGTATTCTGGCGGACAACACCCATGCCTTCTTTCAGAGGCCGGCAGAGGGTGTCCCGACGCTTTATTCGGTACGCAAATTCCTGGGCGTGACGGACGGGGCCTACCTCTATCCCTTCCGGGAAATGGCAGAACCCGATGAGCAGGATTTCTCCCACGGCCGGTTTGCGCACATACTCGGAAGATATGAAAAAGACGCCGGAAGTTTTTATAGCCAGATGCTGAACAACGCGCATTCTTATGAAGGAGCCGCGCCTGCGAAAATGTCTGCTCTGACCGAAAACATTCTCGGCGGTCTCGACTATGACCGGATCGCGTCAAAGCGTATGTCCAACTACCTGACGCTTCGGAAGCATCTGGGCGGATACAACCCTCTTGAAAACGAGGGCATACTGCGCGTCCCGGATATCGGTCCCTTCGTGTACCCGATGCTGGTAAAGGACGGTCCTGCCGTCCGAAGGAAGCTGGCAGCCCGGAAAATCTTTGTTCCGACCTACTGGACCGACCTGATCGAAAGCGCGCCCGCCGGCAGCGTGGAGCAGAATTACGCAGCCAATATTCTGGCTCTTCCGTGTGACCAGCGTTATGGCGAAGAAGATATGCTGACAGTTGCGGAAGCTGTCCTTACAGAGACCGGGAGGTGAGAATCCATGTCAGAAAAAACACTGCTTATTTTAGGAGCTCTCGAGGAATTCGTTCCGCTCGTAAAACTGGCCCGCGAAAAGGGCATCCGCACAGTCGTTGTCGACGGCAATCCCGGCGCTCCGGCGAAAAAGGAATCCGTCCGCCTCGGCGGCATCGCCTATGACGCGGATATCAGGGACATTGACGCTGTCGCGAAGATCGCCGAAAAGGAACATGTCGACGCGATCACTACAGCTTACTCGGATCTCCTCCTTGAATGTATGGTAAAAATTGCGGACAGAGCTTCGCTGCCCTGTCATCTCGTCCCCGGCCAGCTGCCATGGTACAGAGACAAGGATATCACTAACCGCACCTGCACGGAGCTTGGGATCGGGACCACAAAAAGCGTTCTGCTGATGCCGGATTTTAAGGACTCGGAACTTTCGGAACTTTCCTTCCCGCTGGTCATCAAGCCGTTGGATATGTACGGATCCCGGGGTCTTAAGATCGTCCGGAGCATTTCAGATATCCGTACGCATTTTGCGGATTGCCTTAAGACATCCGGCCGGCCGGAAGTCCTGGCGGAGGAATACAACGACGAATATGAATTCAATATGCAGTGCTGGGTCCGTGACGGAGTCGTCAGAGTCCTCGGTATCGCCGACCGCGAAAAAACATCCCACGATCCGGAAGAGATTCCGCTCAGCACGCGGAATATCTACCCATCCAGACTGATCGACCGTGTATATGGTCCTGCTCTCCACGCGCTCACCCGCTATATCGGGCGTACCGGACAGAAAGAAGGACCGCTGTCCATGCAATTCTTCTGGGGACCGGAAAAAGGTTTTATGGTCGGTGAGATCGCTGCCAGATATCTCGGTTATGAACATGAACTCATCGAGTTCACCACCGGTGTCTCCATCGAGGAGATTCTTCTGGCAGGAGCATTTGACGCGGAAAGACTGAATGCACTGCTTGATTCCTGCGATCCTTTCGCGAAGAATTCCGCTGCCGTCATTTATTTTCATGCCAGAGACGGAATTGTGCAGGATTTGAGCTCTGCCCTTGCTATTCTGGACCGAAAAGATGTACAATACGGTAAGATTTTCTATTCGGCCGGGGAGCGGATCGGTTCTCCCCAGAGAATGCCGTATGCCGCCCGCTTCTATATCGTCGCGGACAGCAGGGAGGAAATCGACGCGCGTACGGAAGAGATCATTTCCGCGATGGCTCTCAGGGATGCCGACGGATGCGATCTTCTGTACCCGAATTGTATCGGCACATATAAAATGTAATAAACATGTCCATTGCATGGAGGAAATACATGATTGATTTTAACGTCCCGCCAAGCACCGGGAAAGAGACTTATTATATGCAGCAGGCCATCGACAACAGAAAAATATGCGGTGACGGTACCTTTACCAAGAAATGTCAGGCGTGGATGAATGAAAAATTCGATGTTCCCGCAACGTATCTGACGACCTCAGGTACCTCTGCCCTTGAGATGGCCGCTCTTTTATGCGACCTGAAACCGGGGGATGAAGTCATCCTTCCGTCCTATACATTCTGCTCAACGGCGGACGCATTTGTCCAGCGCGGAGCCAACCTTGTTTTCGTGGATATCCGGCCGGATACCATGAACATCGACGAGAAAAAGATCGAAGATGCCATCACAGACAGAACGAAAGTCATCGCCACAGTCGATTATGCCGGCGTAGCCTGTGAGATCGACACGATCAGGGACATCGCAAAAAGACACGGGCTTAAGATCGTCGAGGATGCCGCGCAGGGATTCGGTTCTACCTATAAGGGCAGACCTCTCGGGAAAGACTGTGATTTCGGCTGCTATTCCTTCCATGAGACCAAAAATTTCTCGATGGGTGAGGGAGGCGCGCTGGTCCTTCCGGATCTTGCTCATCGTGACCAGGCAGAGATTTACCGTGAAAAGGGAACGGACAGAAGCAAGTTCTTCCGCGGACAGATCGACAAGTATACCTGGGTGGATTACGGTTCTTCCTATCTTCCCAGCGATCTGAACGCCGCGTATCTCTGGGCCCAGCTCGAGGAGTATGACAAAATTTACAATGACCGCATGGCTACCTGGAACTATTACAATGAGTCGCTCCGCCAGCTGGCCCGGGAAGGGAAGATCGTTCAGCCGCACATTCCGGAAGAATGCGGTCATAATGCCCACATGTACTACATAAAGCTGGCAGACCTTGAGGAGAGGTCCGCTTTGATCCGACATCTCCGCGCTGACGAAATCCTGGCCGTCTTCCATTATATTCCGCTGCACAGCGCTCCGGCAGGAAGAAAGTTCGGACGGTTCCACGGTGAAGATGTCTACACGACAAAAGAGAGCGAGCGTCTTCTCAGACTTCCACTCTATTACGGAATCTCAAAAGAAGATCGCGAAAAAGTTGTCAACTCGATTTACAATTTCTTCAAAAAATAATCAGGAGGTATCTGTGTTATGTCTTCCTTCATAAGAAAACACACACGGACCACTCTCCTTACAGTGACGGCCGTACTGTACCTTATACTGTACGGTCGTTTTCTGTTCGGAGACGCGGTCTACATGTACAGTGATGTCGGTTCGGATTCACTCTCTTCCAGCTATCCGATCATCGTCATGCTCTCCCGTCTCTATGAGACACGGACTTTTTCCTTCTATACTCTCTGGGACGGACTCGGCGCGGACACGACGGCCACATTCCTTCAGTATCTCAACCCGCTCAAACTCCTGATCCTGCTGTTCGGAAGAGATAATTTCCCCATGGGGATCCTGCTGGTCGTCTTCCTTACGCACATGCTGACATCCCTCTTCGCTTTCGGCTTTTTCAGGCGGCTCACGGGGAATAACTATGCTGCGCTGCTTCCTTCGCTTGCATGGTCATTCTCTTCCTACATGATCGTCTGGGGACAGAATTACAGTTATGGCCTGTGCATGCTCATGTTCACGGTCATCATGTTCCTCCTTCAGGGATTCCTCATGAACGGAGGAAGGAGATGGGCCGTCGGTCTTACGCTGGGGTATGCTCTTTTTCTGATATCCAATTATTATTTCTTCTACATGGCAGCAGCCTTCAGCGCTCTCTACGTTGTCCTGTATACTGCTTTTTCCGGTGAAGAAGGTTCTTTCCTGCTAATTTTCAAAAGACTCTTTTACCTTTTTCTTACAGGCATCGGATCCGTCCTCCTCTCCGCAGTATCGGTCCTCCCGATCATCCTGTCTTTCATCGGCAGCTCACGGACAGGCGATGCGTCATCCGGCAGCCTGGCGGATCTTGTGAGGCCCTTTGAATGGAAGACTTATCTGACCTTCCTCGGCAGATTTTTTTCTGCCAATATTTTCGGGGCAGGCAACGCTTTCACCGGATCGGTAAATTACTACGAGGCGGCACTTCTCTCGACAAGCGTTCTGTTCTCCTTTGCGGTCATTTACCTGTTCTTCCGCAGGGGATCCTTTGTCAGGACTTTCTTCTCCCTGCTGGTCACGGCCGCTATGCTCGCGCTTCCGCTGGCCGGCTACATCCTCACGTTCAACCCGAGAGCCCAGCGATACTCCTTCATCATCTGCTTCGCCGAGTGCATTGCCATCGCATTCCTCATGAAAGATCTGGACGAGCACGTTCACAAGGCCTCTCTTGTTGTCTCCTGGATCCTGACGCCGGTCGTCATGATCGGATCGCTCGCCCTGCTCTATATGACGCGTGAACGCTTCGGCCTTGATTTCCGCACCAAGACGCTGGTCCTTGCCGCAGGCTTTGTCGTTCTGTTCTGGTTCCTGCTCATGCTTCATCTTTCCGACAATCTTCGTCCGAAGCTGGCCGTTTTCATGACGCTTGTTCTCGGAGCGGAACTGGTCCTGCTCAATCTGCCGGGACTGTATGACCGCGATTTCCTGACCAAAGAGGGCTTCTACAACAATTTTTATAATGACGGGACTCAGGAGGCATCGAACAAGATCAGAAGTACAGACGAATCGCTCTATCGCATCTGTACCAGTACGGAATATGACAGGGCCAATGAGGGTCTCGTGGACGGCCATAATGCTGTCAGCGTCTATTCCAATACCAATTCAGCCTCCCTCGTATCGCTCACCAGAGCGGCGGGCATATACCAGAAATCGAGTAATTTTTTCATCGTCGGATATCCGCAGTATTATCTGTACACGCTGCTCGGCGGCAAATACCTGATCACCGATGAACCTGATTTCGCCGCGGATACCATGGAACAGACCCTGTTCAAGGAAATTGACGCTACCGGAAGGAACCGGACATTTGAGAACGTAAATACCCTTCCGTTCGGCTATGTCTATGATAAGGAAATCAGCGGAAGTGAATTCTCCGCTCTCGACGGGATCGACAGAATGCGCGCGCTGACTGCCTCCTATGTCAGGACGGAAGACATCGTGCCGCGGACCGCTGCACCTTCCGGATCGGATTTTGATTCGTCGGAAAAAGAAACGGACCTCTCGAAGGAAATCTACGGTATGAATGATCTGTCCCTGCAGGACAATGACGACCATTCGCTCACGGTGACCGCCAACGGTGCGGACCCCTATTTCCTTTACGATCTCTCATCAGTCAATACAAGCAGAAAGAATGAGATCCAGTACCTGACGCTGTCCGCTGATCCCGAAAAGCTCGTCGGGGAGTCCCAGATCCAGATCTTCCTGACGACCCAAGAGCATCCGGGCCTGTGTCCGGAACTCAGTTACATCTATTACCTGAGCCGGGATTATCCGGAGCTCAACATCCTGCTTCCGGACAGAGTGAAAGATATCCGTATCGATTTTGGGGGAGATGCCGAAATCACATTCCGGGAAATGAAGATCACGACGATCCGGGATGCTGCCTCGGACTTCAGCAGACTGGCCTCTACAGATATATCGGACATCACGTTCCTGCATGATACCTACTCCGCAACGGTAAAAACTCCGGAGAAAGGCTGTCTTCTCTGCGTACCGCTCCTGTATTCCCGGAACTGGAAGGCCTATGTCGACGGAGAAGAGGCAGTCATTACGAATGTGAACGGCGGACTTCTCGGGATCACGCTGAATAAAGGGACCAATAAGGTCGTCCTGAAGTATGCCATCCCGTATTTCAAGTACGGAGTCGGTCTGTCCCTGGCGTCTCTGGCTGTCATGCTCCTTCTGTTCATCCTTCCGACGCGCAGGAAGAAAGAAGAGCCGTCTGAGGCAGAGCAGCAAATGACCTGAGATACCAAAGTGGTCTTCTCATAAAAGTTTAAATCAGCAGTTACATGAAAAAGAGGGCTGCCGCATCAGACGGTGCAACCGCTATAGATGACAGACATATGCAAAGAACGTCCGGCATATATAGTGGTGACACGCCGTATTGCGGCAGCCCTCTTTTTTAATCCTGTATTTTTTCAAATATCATTTATCATTCATACTCAGCTGACATGCGGCATCAGGATGCTTCCTCATCCGTTTCCCCTACCGGCTCCCCGTCTGCTGCTCGATCCGGATCTCCGTCAGGGCTTTCCTTCGGCTTCACGTCGAAATTGATCCGCTCCTCTTCCACTACGAGGGGTCTGTCAAGCACTCTGGAATTGATGGCCAGAACATACTCGCCGAGCAGACCGGTAAAGAACAGGTTCACACCGCCGAGGAAGAAGACACCGATGACCAGCGGTGCTATTCCCGATCGGAACCAATCCCAGTGTACCAGTTTCAGGATCAGATAGACGATCGCCACGACAAAACTCAGACCGCCGATAATAAATCCGAGAAATGCCGCCAGCCGCAGTACAACCTTTGAGTAAGATGTAATGCCGATCATCGCCACATCATAGAGGCTGTAGAAATGGTTCTTACTCTTGCCGGCCCTTCGATTCGGCCGCTGGTAAAGAATTGTCTTATACTCGAATCCGAATTCAGCGACCATTCCGCGGAAATAGGGAAGCGGATCATGTATGCTGCGTACCACATCGACAAAGGCTTTGTCGAAGAGACCGAATCCGGTAAAATTCTCGATGTGGCCGATATCCGTAATTTTCCTCAGGAATTTGTAATACTGTCTGCGGACAAATGCCATGAAGAAGTTCTCTTCCGTCTTCTCCTTAATGCCGATCACGATTTTGTGACCCTTTTCCCATTCCCGTACAAATGTCGGGATAAGGGAAGGCGGATCCTGAAAATCGGCATTCAGTCGAACAACACAGTCCCCGTAAGCCTGTTTGAAACCATAGACCGGAGATCTCATCTGTCCGAAATTTCTGGCATTGAAAATCGCCTTTACTTTAGGATTCCTGCTGCAGATCTGCCTGATCAGCACTTTTGTATTATCTTTGGAATGATTATCGATAAAAATGATTTCATAATCGTACTCAGGCAGTTCTTCCGTGAAGATCTTTACCAGTGTATCTGTGAGCGGTACAACATTTTCCTGCTCGTTATAAGTCGGTACAACGACCGATATCAGTTTCTTCTCCATATTTCCTCACATGATCATAATGACGTAACAATTATGAATTGCGCATCCATTCAACCGTTCGGCGGATCCCCTCCTCAAAGGATACCCGGGGTACAAATCCCGTATCTTCTGTGAGATTTGAAATATCCGCACAGAGATTCCGGACCCGTCCGCTCTCCGGGTAGGGGATGTCACCGATCCCTTCCACCGGCACACCGCAGCACGCAGCCATTTCCTCTATGAATTCGCGGAGCACGCGTCCCTGCCCGCTGCCGATGCAGTAGATGCTGCCGTCCTTACCTTTCTCTCCCATGAGATAGAAGGCGTAGCCTGCATCCTCTGAGAACAGATAATCCCAGCGATGCTCGGCCGGGGAGAAGGATGTCCGCTCGCCGTTCAGCATTTTCCTCAGAGAGACTGAGATCATTGAGCTTTCCTTGTCATAAATCCCATATGTGCTGAAAATGCGCGGCCAGATGCACTCCATTCCGATCTCCCTGCAAAGCATCCGTGCAAGGAGTCCCGCCGCAAGTTTGCTTGCTCCGTAGGGATTGACCGGCGCGGTTTCCGTATCGGGACCGATCCTGTCAAGATTCTTCGGTCCGTATTCCGCCTGGGAACCGGCTCCGATAAACCTGCTGCACCCCATCGCCCTGGCGCAATGGACCGCATCCAGTGTGTACTGTATATTGACAGCCTGCAGATCTGTGCTGTCATTTCTTCTCGCTCCTGTATGCCCCCATGCTATGTGATAGAACGTATCACATCTCTCTGGGACTTTATCCGGCAGCAGAGCCAACTCGTCAAGATATCCTTCCACCAGATGAAGATTTTCGTGTTCGGGCAGGCGGGCTATTTTCGGCGAATTCTTTCTGACCATCGCATAGACCGTCTTTCCTTCTTTCAGGCATTGCCTTGTGAGCGCTGCGCCGATCATACTGGTCGAACCTGTAATAAAAACCGTTTTCATCCGAATCAGACCTTCCTGGAACTTTCATCCATCTCAATATACATGTTCTCTGCAAGCTCTTCTCTCGGAAGGAACGGATACATGTCCTCGAGAGGTGCCGATACCATACTGCCATCCTCCAGTTTTCTGGAAGATATCTTCGGTTCGGTGAACTGCTTCTTGGTGACGAAAATCTCGCAGATACAGGATTCCTCACCGCAGAGAGCTTTCTTTATCGTTCCCTTCAGGTCTTCCGGAGCATGGCATGCATAATACTGAAGGCCGAATGCCGCCGCGATCAGTTCAAGGTCCGGGAAGCTCAGATCACCGCTCTCTTCTCCCACACCGACAAGGCTCGTCTTAAAGAATCCGGTCTGTGTCTGACGGACGGAATGATATCCCTCATTGTTCACGACGAAAAGCCGGAACGGGATCCGGTTCTGCCTGAGTGTCTGAAACTCCTGCAGGTTCATCATCAGACATCCCTCACCGGTCACACATACGATCGTCCGGCCGGGCTCGGCGCGGCTGAGTCCTACGACAGCCGGAAGATCAAATCCCATGGATGCCGTATTGGAATTGGTGATAAATCTCTGTCCCGCTTTTGTCCGGAAAGTCTGACTGCCGACCACACGGGATGTTCCGACACTGACCATCAGGATCGCGTCATCGGGAAGAGCCTCGGACAGCTCATCATAAAAAGCATAGATATTGGTACGTCCCGCTTCAAGGACCTTATAATGCTCCTCCGTGACAGCGGGATATTTCTCCTTCCAGTTAAGACACCGGCTGCGCCATTCCGCTGCCTGACTGAGCGGATGCTCCTTCGATGCGCCGAGCGCCTTCGCGCCTTCGATCAGTTTCTCCGTAAGATCCTTTGCGTCAGATACCACCGGCATATCAACACGCAGATCTTTTTTCATGATCTCATTTTCGTCTATATCCGCGATGATCTTATAGGCCTCTCTCGCCCAGCTCTCCGTCTTGAAACCGGTCTGCGAATAACTGAGACGGCATCCGATCGAGAAGAACAGATCGCTGTTCTGGACCGCAAAATTGCCGGCCCGGTCACCGGTACCTCCGCATCGGCCGGTATAAAGAGGATGATCATAGGCGATCGCGTCCACAGAACTCACACCGTCACATACAGGAACACCGAGGATCTCAGCCATCTCGATAAAGCTCTCGTGCGCACCGGCAAGTCTGACGCCGAAGCCCGGGAAAAGGACAGGCCTTTCGGCATTCCGGATCTTCTCCAGGATCTCAGAAACGGTCGCATCCGGGATCTCCGGTCTTCTCTCATCCGGATCTTCCCCGGGATCATAGGAGATCAGGTCATCTGTCTCAATGCTTCCGCCCTGGATATCGAGCGGAACATCGATCCAGACGGGTCCCGGTCTTCCGTTCCGTGCCAGATGAACAGCCCGTTCAAGATGATAACGGATCGTTTCAGCATCTCTGACCTTGACGGCGTATTTGGTGATCGGTCTTACGATCTCCGTGATCTCACATTCCTGGATCCCGCGGCTTCTGAGATCGAGCCCCGTACTCTCAACAGACGTCGCGCGTCTCGTCTGGCCGGACAGAACGATCATCGGAATAGAGCTCATCCAGCACCCGAGCACACCTGTGACGGCATTTGTCGTACCGGGTCCTGCTGTCA
Source organism: uncultured Lachnospiraceae bacterium (assembly GCA_946535445.1). Lineage (GTDB taxonomy): Bacteria > Bacillota > Clostridia > Lachnospirales > Lachnospiraceae > Chordicoccus. The sequence continues at coordinate 27,427 of CAMNDN010000014.1, read as the reverse complement.
CACAGACACCTGCCATACGGCCGGAGTACCTGGCGTAAGCTTCCGCAGCCATCGCGCAGGCCTGTTCATGATGCTGATAAGTACAATGGATCTTCGGATGGTGTCCGAAGGAATCGTTCATATGCATGGCCAGTCCGCCGGGGACCGTAAACAATTCGGTAATGCCGGCATCGGCAATAAAATCCGCAATAAAATCCGAAACTTTCTGTTTCACATTAAATCCTCCCTCGTCAATCCGCATAATCCGGGCAGCGATTCTCACATACCATGCGCTTACCGGACTGCTGTACCGGAATCTCGTCAACATAGGTCACATCGATCACGGCATCCTCACCGAGATACTTTCTGTAAAGATCAACAAGGTCTTTCTCAACAAGCCTGTCCCGGTCCGCGTTGATCAGGAGCTCATAGCGCTTCTTCTCCCACTGGATGCATTTTGACTGATGAACAATGCCCTCCATTTTAAGGAGCACATTCATAAAAACATGGATCGACAGAGGCTCTCCTTTAGTGTTGTACATCAGAGATCCGCGTCTCCCGTATATCTCGGTGAAATATCCGTGTTTCCTGCCGTGTTCGTCAATTTCCGTCGTATAAATTCCCGTATCCCCGGTATCATACCGTATCATCGGAAATGCTCTGTTATAATAATCCGTGACAACGATCCGGCCGACTTCCCCTTCCGCTGCAGGTTCATCTGAATCAAGTTTCAAAATTTCGATATAATAATTATAAAGATCCGCGACATAACGGTCATCAGCAGGAAGTGTCACCGCTATGAACCCATTCTCATTATTGCCGTAGGACCGTACCGGCGCAAAACCGAACAGTTCCCTGATCAGATCATAGGTAGACTGCGGGAGCGCCTCGCCCATGGAGAAGATCATCTCCACCTGCCATTTGCCGAGATCAACATGTTCACGCTCAATATATTCGGCCAGCGCAGTGAGCGCACTTGAGTAGGCGACGAGGCACTGCATTTTCTCCCTGCGTATACGTTCGCATACCTTCGCGAGATACTCATCTCCCATATTGGAGATATCGATCATTTTCAGATTATTCTTGAACGATTTCCAGGGACTGATAGCATTTTTTCCTTTGATCCAGACACGGAACTCCCCCCGCTTCATACCGATGCGGAAGCCGTTCAGCTCATAAACGGCCATGGTGTTCATAAACACGCGGTTCATTTTCTCCCCGTCCGCATAGACCGTGAACGGTACTCCTGTCGAGCCGCTGGTATTCAGCTGATACAGGGTGTCTTCCTTTCCCTGATATTCATCCGCCAGGATCGTCTGTCGGTTCAGGTTATAATCCATTTTACGCATGACCGGAAAATCCGAAAGCGTGTGATTTTCAGGAATATCTTTATAAAAAGCGCAGTTGAACCGTGCGTGATCCGTAATCGCCTTTATGCGTCTCTTCTCATATTCCTGTGTGATCCCGCGAACGATCTCACTCTCGTTCACTTCCAGGATCCGGTTCAGTTTTCCGCCCTTAACTGTATCCAGGGAGTTAAAAGCTACCCTTCTTAAGACTTCACCAGTCTGCATGTTTCTCCTTTCCGGCCATTTTCTCCGCATCTTCTGCTTCATGGCCGCACCTCTTGACTTTCCGCTTTATTTCGAGGCACAAGTCTTACCGTTAGTATTATCATCAGGTATTTATGTATTACTAAAACTTCCCACTTGTCACTTAAAGTCAAGCCGGAATCGAAATAATTGCTTAAGCAGGGCGTCGTCGAGCGGCCGGTACTTTAAAAATTCGAGCCTTGGCGATGAATTTTTATTAGTACCGCTGCCAGCGAGACCGAGCGGGAGCGTCCCTGCGCAGCAATATTTCGATGAGGCGTACTAAAGCACTGTAGTATGGGAAGTTTTAGTATATCATTTGCCGTGTGCCTTCCCCGCACGGATCAGGCCAAATGTAATGACCGTCAGTACACGTATGGCATTTGCCAGAAGGACCGCGACGGAAAAACCATACAGGTCTCCGCCTTTTGTCATACTATATACCAGTAAGCTAATGATAACAAGATGTACCGTCTGCAGGATCATCTGCCATTTTTCATCCGTAAACGTCAGCACAACGATGAAAATGTAGGCTGACAGAAGTCCCAGGATCTGACTCAGATTGACGATCGTTATGATGCCCCGCACCGATTCATAAAGATTCCCGTAAAAGAGCTTCAGGAAAATCGGTGTCGCGATCTGCGCGCCGAGGAAGAAAGCCAGACTGACAAGAAGACCTGCGCCGACAAATGTCATATACTGCTTCCGGCTCAGATTCTCCTTCCGCTTGGTAAGGTAGGAAATGATGATCGTGTTGATCGGAGCCACCAGGAGCACCATTGTCTTGCCGATCAGTGACACGACATAGTACTGCGTGACCGCCAGATCATCGATCAGCATTTTCAGTACGAGCCTGTCAATATTCAATGTAAGATTGGTGATGATATAGGAGAACATCAGGAACATTCCGCGGGTGGCGGCTGCGCGGAACGCATCGCTCGTTTTCAGAAAATCCTTAAATATCGTCCCCCGCAGGACCAGATAACCGATCGCCATCGCCTCTCCGGTCAGGAAGATCAGGTACCAGATCCCGGTAAGATAGTACAGACCGAAGCCGATCAGGTAACCTGCCGTCAGAATGGCATAGTAAATAAAATAGTTCCTGTAATTGAGATTCAGTCGGAACTCAACGTCTCCGTAATAACGGAAGACCATGAGAAGGATCATGGCAAATGTTGCCGCGGCTCCCAACACTCCTCCCAAAGTCCCCCGGCCCATGGCACCGGATATGACCAGCGCGATGACCGCGCCGATCGAACCGAAGAAAAGAAGCAGGACGTTATAGTCACCGTTCGAAACGTTCTCCGTTCTCCTCACGACAAGTCTGCTCGTATTCAGAGCCTGTCCGACAGACGGTGTAATGATGGCCGCAAGTCCCATAATGAAGAGAAGATTTCCGAGAGGCTCACTTCCCATATGGCGGTTAAGGAGCGGATACACAATGATCTGCAGAACACCGTTCATAAGGAGTCCCGCACCGATCGTATATACCGTATTGCCCGCTATTACCTTTTTCTGCGTGTTCGGATTCAATGACAGCCTCCCTTACCGTTCACCGTCCGCTTCCCTTTCATCTCATATACTCCGGACAGCGGTTCTCGATATATTTCCTTTTTCCCGAATTGAGAACGGGAATCTCATCTACATACTCAATTCTGATTTTTGCGCCTTCTCCGAAATAAGGCAGAATCCGGCCGATGATATCCGCCTCATCCATCACATCCGGATCCCCGTTCAGCTCCAGTGTGTATGTATCCTTCGTATCCTGACAGAAACGATACTGACGAACGCCTTCCACATCCCACAGATTATTCGTGATGATGAAGGGTGTCAGCGCATTCCCCGCCGTATCGTAGATCGTATCACTTCGTCTGCCGTACAGCTCTGTCAGATAGAGCTTGAATCTTCCGTCTTTCTCGATTTTTTTATACACGGCCAGATCACCGTTGTCATATCGTATGATCGGCATCGCATAGTTGCGAAGATCTGTTATAACGACTCTGCCGAGCTCACCGGGCTCCGCCGCCTCGTCACTGTCCATCTTCAGGATCTCAAAATAGAAGTTTTCCGAATCAATATAATAGGCATCGGAATCTTTTCCCTGAATTCCCATAATGCCGTTTTCCTCATTCGAGTACCACTGCTGGACCGGACAGTTGAACTGTTCCCTGAGCCTCTGTCTCACGACGGAAGGCATGCTCTCCGAGATCGGAATGATGGAACAGACGGAAAAGCGGGAAGTATCCACATGATTTCTGTCAATAAAGCGGCTGATCTCCGCAAGCGCGGATGCATAGCCGAGCAGACACTTTACACGTTTTTTCCGGAACATCTCAAGCATTTCGGTCAGGGCAGCATCTCCGAGATCGGAGCTGTCCACCATGATCATATTTTCCGCCAGCAGGCGCAGGGGACTCTTGGTCACGTTGTGTACCCACACACGGATAAAGCCCATCTTCATACCGATATAGTAATCCGCCATGGCGCCGAAAAAAATGCCGTCTGCAGTGTCATGACGCACTTTATCCAGATTCTGGACGATCCTCAGAGGAGTTCCGGTAGACCCGCTGGTCGACATGACGCGGCTCCCCTTTTCTCCCTTGTATTCCGACGAGAGGAAGGCATCATAATCTGCCCTGAATGTATCCTTATTGACGATTGGCATTTCAGACAGGGGTGTACCTTCCGGAATATTGCGGTAAAATTCAGTTGTTCTTCGGGCATGGTCGATCAATCGAGCTATTTTTTCTTCCGTCCCGGCAATGGAAGTTCCGTTCCGATAGGCATAACGTATCTCATCGTAAGCTTTGCGGACAGGACCGCCCATCTTACGGTCAAGGACCCAGAAGCCCAGCCAGCGCGCCCTCTCATCTATGAACATATTTCTCTCCTCCAGGAATGACCCTTATCGGTCATTATTCAAATCCGTCACCTGTTATAAGCGAACAGATCCAGATAATCCGTGATTTGCTGTCTCATGATCCCGGATATATCTTCTCCGGCTGCGTAAGCACGGCTCCATTCCACTGTGCGTCCGACCGCCTCCGCCACTCTCCATACGCTCTTCCATCCGAAAACGGATTTTATCTTCGAACAGTCAAGTTTCAGGAAATTTGCCTCGTGCGGACCGCCGTCATACCGATTGATCCATTTCATTCCGTCTCCCCAGGAGGCACAGAACAGATCAGCCAGCTCCCCTGTCGTCACACAGTCGCGGTCATCCGGTCCGACATTATAACATCCGGCATAACGGCCGTCTTCATACTGCCTCATGGCAATCAGAAGATATGCGCAGAGCGGTTCCAGTACATGCTGATACGGTCTGGTGGAATAGGGATTGCGTACAATGATTTCCTGCTTCTTCAAGGCAGAGCGCACGCAATCGGGAATAATACGGTCAGCCGCGAAATCACCGCCGCCGATAACATTTCCGGCTCTGGCCGTAGAAATGGCACATCTTCCGTCATAAAAGAAGGATTTCTGATAGCTGTGTGTAACAAGCTCGGAGCAGGATTTACTGTTGGAATACGGATCGTAGCCGTCAAGGGGGTCCGTCTCGCGGTATCCCCATTCCCATTCATTATTATAATAGACCTTATCCGTCGTGACATTCAGAAAGGAACGTACCGAATGAACGGATCGAACAGCTTCCAGAATGTTCACGGTTCCCATTACGTTGGTCTCATAGGTATAGACAGGATTTCTGTAGGACTCCCGGACGATCGGCTGAGCAGCCAGATGAAGAACGATCTCGGGAGAAGCCTCGCACATTGCTGACTTCAGTTTTTCCAGGTCTCTGACATCTCCGATCACCGAATGCATTTTAGATGACAGATCCGTCAGCTCATATATGTTCGGCGTGGTCGGCGGAACATCAGCGTAGCCGGTAACTTCCGCACCCAGATGAAGAAGGAGGTGGCAGAGCCAGCTTCCCTTAAATCCGGTATGACCGGTCAGGAACACTTTTTTTCCCTTATAAAACTCCTCTAATTTCAGTCCCATAATTTCCAGGGTGCCTTTCCGCTCTCCCAGAGCTGCTCCAGAAGATTCTTCTCCCGCATGGTATCCATACACTGCCAGAATCCATCATGTTTATAGCCGTTCAATTGTCCCCGTCTGGATATTTCTTCCAGCGGGTATCTTTCAAGGATCACATCATCGCCGTCGATAAAGTCAAAGATGCCCGGTTCAACGACCATATACCCTGCGTTGATCCAGCCCCCTTCTTCCTTACGCTTTTCCTTAAAACTCGTGATGGTCCCGTCTTCCTGAATATCCAGGATCCCGAATCGTCCGCTCGGATGAACAGATGTGATCGTAACCATTTTCCCTGCCTTTTTGTGGTATTCTACCAGCTCGGGGACATTGATATTGGCCACACCGTCACCGTACGTAAGCAGGAACGTTTCTCCATTCAGATATTCCCTGACTCTCTTCACGCGCCCTCCGGTCATCGTCCGAAGCCCCGTGTCGACAAGTGTCACTTTCCACGGCTCAAGAGAATTGTTGTGGACGATCATCTCATTTTTACCGGCAGTAAAGTCAAATGTTATGTCACTGTTATGAAGATAGTAATCCGCGAACCACTCCTTTATCACATGCTGCTTATAACCGCAGCAGATGACAAATTCGTTATAGCCATAATAAGAATACATCTTCATGATATGCCAGAGGATCGGCTTATCGCCGATCTCGATCATGGGTTTCGGCTTCAGGTGACTTTCTTCACTGATTCGTGTTCCGAACCCGCCGGCAAGAATTACAACTTTCATAAAACCCTCCCTGCGGCTGTTTTTTATTTCTTTGTTTTCCCAGTTTTCTCAAAAGGCACATAAATGATGCGGAAGCCCTCGTCCCGTATCGTGTCTGTGTTCGTAGTGTATATTTCCTCATATTTTTCCGGAAAGCCTTTAATATTTCCCATATTTCCTTCCGGGGAAGTATCGGAGAACAGGACATACACGCCCCCGGCATCTGGAAACATCGATCCGGCCTTCTTTTTAAACCCGTCATAATCCAGATCCGTGAACCTTGCCGTGTTCCGAATGCAGAAACCTGCTTCCTGCTCATAAAAAGGAGAATAGACTTTTTTGGTCTTCAGACGTGCTATGACAGAATTGCAGAATTCTCCCGATCCCTCGAAAATGACAGCATCATCCGGCAGCGCTTCGAGTGCGTCCGCCGCTCCCTGCGCATCGGTGTAGAGATTGTTATAATCCATCTTGATATCATCGATCAGCGCCCAGGAGGAGCTCAGGGATGCCGTCACGATCGCAAGCGCCAGGAACACATTTACCGGGATATACAGCACGCTCTCCGATTTCTCATCGACAGCGATCTTGGCGATCCACAGGAACCAGAGTAACTGCCAGAGCCACAGAAGATGCCTGTAGTTGCTGAGGCCCCAGATCTCAGCATAGACGTATAACTGAAAAGCCATGGTCAGACCGCACACGAAGACACCTCTCAGAAGGCGCAGATCAAAAATCACGGCCACAAGTACGAACAAGGCTATACAGACGGCTGTCCCGTACCGAAAGTCGGTAAAAAGAAATACAAGACAACTTTTTGCCGTAGCAATAAAGTCGGAAATGATACCTGCGGACACCTTTGCTCCCTCTACATTGACAGAGGCTGCGTTCTTTACATCCCTGAACTCATAGAGCAGGAATAATGCGCTGGCCAGGGGAAGAACAAGGGAGATGGCATTTGTCAGGAAAAACTTTCCGGTTCCTGCCTCCTCCGCCTTCTTTCTGCGGACGAATCCGAAGACAGTCCCAAAGAAATGGCAGGCGCAGAGCGCAAAGCACATCCCGATCATCACGATATGTGTCTGGACCAGCAATGCAATCAGAATACAGAATCTCAGCGGATGTTCATATCGGCTGCGATCGGCCATCGCCAGCAGGACCATGAGAAGCGCGACAAGACAGTAACTCCTGCTGATCGCGGAGAATGCATAGATGCAGAGCGGGCTGGCCGCCAGAAGCATCCTGGAAATGCGGTCGAACGGGGAGACTGTCGCGATCAGGATCATGACAACGGTCATGATCACTGTGCTCACGATGTTCAGCGTTATATAAGGCAGGCCTGCTTTCGCAAAAGGCATGAGCACGGTGAACCATAAGAACGGATGTCCCTCATAAGAAAGCTCATTGAGAAGGGTAAGCGGGGTCAGCTCTTTCGCCATGAGCCATGCCTGAGCCTCATCTCTCCAGGCTTCGTGCCTAAACATCAATATGACATTGAATACTATCAGAATTACGAAAAACAAAACATACGGAATAACCTCATGGTCATTCCGTATATCCCACAGTTTGCTTCGATTCTTCGATGCGTTGCTCATTTACGACTTTTCCTCGTGATATTCTTTTTCCGTGTTGACATTCCATATATTGGTCCGATCCTGCCTGCCGCCGAGAATGTTGTCAACAGTCTGGAAAGCGGTTTCCATGGAGTGGTCCATATTATTGTATCTGTGCTGACCGTTCCGGCCGATACAATAAAGATTGTCATAGGTATTGAGATACTCGATCAGTTCGTCGATCCTGTCATATGTGTCAAAGTAAGCCGGATAAGCTTTTCTGACTTTCTCACAGTGCGCGTCGATGACGTCCTCGATTCCGGAGATCACTCCCATCTTCTTCAGTTCCCGTACACCCATGCCCTTCCACTTACGTCCGGGCATCTGCCAGTACTCATCGCCTTCCGTACAGAAATACTCCAGTCCGATCCATACTGTGTTCTCGGGATCTTTCACCATGTACGGAGACCAGTTGTTAAAAATCTGGATCCTGCCGAGTCTGACACCGGTATCCTGAACATAGATCCAGTTATCGGGAACGATATTTCCCAGTGTCGGAATATTCGTCTCATTCTTCAGATTCAGTTTTTTGACGAGGAGTCCGACCGTGACAAAGTCCCTGTAGGGAAGTCCTGCAGCTATCTCTGTCATCTCTTCCGGAACCTCATTCATGGCAGCCACAAGATCCTTGAGCGGCATGGAAGAAATCACGATATCTGATTTCTCCTCATGTACACCTCCCTCCGGGTCAGTCCATACGATACCGTTTATGTGTCCGTCCTCGTTCTGTATTCCGCAGACCCGTGCATGCTTAACGATCTTTCCGCCCATCTTCTCAAAATCAGATGCCGCTGTCTCCCAGAGCTGTCCCGGACCGTATTTGGGATATGAAAATTCCTCGATCAGAGAAGTCTCCACTTTCCTGGAATCAACTTTGCCGGGCGTCATCTTCATGATCATGTCACGGATGATAGCAGTGACAGAGAGACCTTTCACACGCTGGGATCCCCAATCCGCAGAGATGTTCCTCGGATGCCGTCCCCACAGCTTCTCCGTATAACCCTCGAAGAACATGGAGTAAAGCTTCCTGCCGAATCGGTTGATATAGAAGTTCTCAAGTGAATCTTCGGGAAGCTTTCTGGCCGTCGATGAAAGATATGAGAATCCGGCCTCCATCGTTGTGACAAATCCCATATTGCGGATCGTGTTCACATTCATTTTAATCGGATAATCAAAAAATTTTTTTCTGTAATAGATGCGGGAAACTCTGTTCCTTGAGAGCATGACCCGGTCTTCAAGATCCGGATCGGGTCCTCCTTCGACGACGGTGGACTTCCTGCCGAGTCTGGAATAATCAAATGCAGGAGCTCCCTGCATCGGCATGATTTCCTCCCACCAATCGGTCACCCTGCTGTCCTTGGAAAAAAATCTGTGTCCCCCGATATCCATTCGGTTCCCTTTATAACGGACGGTCCTGGAAATGCCTCCGATTTTTCCGCTCTCCTCAAAGATCGTCACGTCAAAATCCGGAGCTTTTTTCTTAAGTTCATATCCTGCTGTTATTCCCGCAGGCCCGGCTCCAATAATCAGGACTCTCATAGGCTGCATATCACCTCTTTCTTCTGTTCTTACGTCTGCCGTATGTCAGTGCGCCGAGCATGACGACAACAAAGACAATTATAAAGATCACGAAGCCGATAATTATTTTTACCTCCAGACTCCGGACCTTATTATTATGACTGCTTTCATCCTCGCTGTGATCCGGAACGGGGGAATTCTCCGTCTCCGGTCCGCTTTCCGTTGAGAGTGTCTTTCCGGATCCTGTTCCTTCACTCTCAGACTTTTTCTCATTTACGGATGTCTTGGAGGAGTCATCTGTCTTCTTATTTTTGTTCTTTGATTCGGCCTTCTCTTTCTTTTTTGCCTCAATGAGCAGATGCTTTTCATATGCGTCAGCGTTCTCTTTCGTCATCAGCATATTTCCGACCCTGTGGTCTCCGTAATAGTAGACCCAGTCTACCATCTCAGCTCCCTCCGCATTCACACTCTCTGCTTTTTCCACGCGGCATTCATTGACATTCGCGGTCGAAGGGATCATGACTTTTCCTCCGGATGTAATATACTCCGGCAAACCGACATCCACAAGTTTAAAATGATCGAATCCATAATTCAGAAGATCCACATTATCCTGCGCAGCATAACTTCCGTCCATCGCGTGTAAGGTAATAACGATCAGGGTCATTCCGTTCCTGGACGCAAAATTGGAAAGACAGGACTGTGCAGCATCGGTATAGCCCGTCTTCCCGCCGATAATACCCGGATAATAGAAATCCGGTACGACGAGAAGAGCATTGTGGTTCGTCATTTCCCGCTCGGTGGGAGTCATGTTGGTGGGCGGGATCGTATAGGTAGCTGTATTCACGATCTGCCTGAATTTTTCATATTTCAGATCCTGCTGCGCGATCCTGGCCAGATCATGTGCCGTTGTCACATGCGCGTCATTCGGCATTCCGCAGGCATTTTCAAAATGAGTACCGGTACAGCCCAGTGAGAGTGCCCGGTCATTCATCATCTGAATGAAATTGTCCAGAGTACCGCCAATGTACTCGCCTACCTGGGTCGCCATATCATTGGCAGACTTAAGCATTGTCCCGTAGAGAAGCTGTTCCAGCGTAAAGACCTCGCCGACCTGCGTATAGAGATTTGAGCTTCCGTTCTCGCAGTAGGCAGTCCCCGTCTCTGTCATGACCACCTGGTCTTCAAGGTTGCCGTTCTCCAGGGCAAGAAGGATCGTCATCAGTTTGGTCACGGATGCAGGATACATCGGAACGTCCTTGGACTTATCGAAAAGGACTGTCCCCGTATCCGCGTCAATCAGTACCGCCGCATCTGAAAAGACATCGTCGGCTGCGGGCCATCCGGGAATTCCGTTGGTCACTACGATGGAAGGATCGGCTCCCGCCGGCACCTCTGCAGCCGCAGGCTGTTCCGCCGCCGGCTGTTCTGCCGCAGGCTGCCCTGCCGCGTTATCCTCAGGGGCTGCTTCCGTCCCGTAAATGCGCGCTGCGGTGCCTCCAAAAACGATGATCAGAGAGGACAGCAATGCTGCTCCCCTGCATATCATTTTCCGGAATCCGGATTTTTTCATGAATGCTCTCATTTACTTCATACTTCCTCTCCCAGACCGCTCTCGACCGCACTGCAGATCGCGTCAAGAGCTTCCTGCTCATCTTCTCCGTCACAGACAATCTCGATCTCATCGCCTTCCTTGACACAGGCTCCGAGAACGGAGAGAACACTTTTGGCATTTGCAGTCGTCGTTCCGAACGTAAATGTCACGATGCTTTTAAAGTTCAGGGCTTCTTTACAGAAACAGGCGGCCGGCTTCAGATGAAGTCCTTCCGGGTTTTTCACGATGACTTTTCTACTGACCATATTTACCTCCCATTACTGATTTGTTTCCGTCTGAGAAAGCACGGCATCCACTGTTACTTCCTCGACCAGTTCACAGCCTTCCGGCAGCGTGCAGCTGACCGGAACTGTGTGGGTCCCCGCAGCAAGCCCCGAAAGGTCTACCGACATCTGGATATCCTGTTCACCGACACTCTCCAGTACATCGTCCGCTCCAAGCACCTTTATTTCAAGCCGGTTCACTCCGAATACGCAGTTCATCCCGGCACCAAGACCCTCGGCCGTGATATTTTTCGTCGCAACGGATATGGATTTACTGTTATACGGCAGGATCTGCACGCTCACCATAGCCGTACCGCTTACATCCTGAGCCAGACTGATTCCTTCAGGAAGCAATTTGCTGATATCAACACGGATCTCAATATCGGAAGATGCTCCCTCCACATTAACGAGCCCGGTATCGGAAGTAATCATAATGATGTTTCCGTTCGCCTCAAGCGCTGCCAGCGCGTCCTCACTTCCCACCACGGAAACGGTAGAAGGTGTGACCGTTACCTTTCCGACCTGATATCCGGGAGCGGGTTCACCGCTCGTCTCAGCCTCGACCGTCACGCCGTTCACCACGCTGTATAACGTAACGTGAACGAGTATATCTTTCTCATCCACATTGAAGGTCAGATATGACATCTGGGCCTCCGTGAGCTCCATGCCGTTCCTGTCATAAATCTTGAGCTGAGGTTTCATATCCGTGTCTTTCCGAAGATGCGACACATCTACGTTGGCAGTTACACGCTCTATAATGCTGACCAGGGAACCCGGGCCGCGGATCGTCAGGGTCTCCGGAGTGACTTGAAGTTTTCCTACCTCATACCCCTTATCCGGACGTGTCGTTCCCGTTGTCGCCGTTACAACAAAGTCATCACTCACCATATCTTCCAGTTCTATACTGATATTACGCGGAGATGAATAAACGTTTTCGGACGAGATACCGGGAACTGCGATGCTCAGCGGGACCATGACAGGATCCGTCTCCAGACTGATGATCTGGGTCATATCGGCGATTACCGTTATATTCGAAGGCGACAGTCTCTCTACATTGGATCTGTTGCCCTTCACGGTCACCGAAACCGTATTGGAGTTGTCCTGGATCTTATAAGACTGGCCCTTTGCCTCAATGTAGGAGGCATTGACCACCGTTACAGGTATATCCGTGAACGTATGAGTCATGACCGGATCATTATAATTCGTTATGATCAGCCAGATCAGTATGGCTCCGGCCAGTGCCCCCAGCTTCAGACCGGGATGCTCAAGCAGTTTTTTCTTCATGTTCATGCCTGTCCTTTCCAGATATGGAATTTCTTTTCCTCTCTCTCATGCATCGTGTCCTTCTGAACCAGATGCAGCTGTTCACGAAGTTCACTGGGCGTGACTCCGGTCTCGAGGCGGCCCATATAAGAGTAGGACACGCGACCCGTCTCCTCTGAGACAACGATCGTAAACGCATCGCTCTCCTCGCTGATTCCGAGGGCGGCTCTGTGTCTCGTGCCGTATTTTTTACTGATGGATACATTTTCGGACAGGGGAAGATAACATGTGGCGGCCACGATCCTTTCGCCCCTTATGATCACAGCGCCGTCATGAAGCGGCGTATTGTGCTCGAATATATTTACGAGAAGCTGTGATGTGATCAGGGAATCCAGTTCGATTCCGGTATTGATGTATTCGGTCAGAAGTATATTCTGTTCTATAACGATCAGGGCACCGGTCCTCACCTCGGACATCTCGTTGACAGCGCGTATGATCTCATTAATAACGCCGTCCGAATATCTCAGCACCCCTCTGTTGCTTTCGAAAGGAAGTACAGACATGAAAGTTCTTCTTCCGAGAGACTCCAGAGCTTTGCGGAGCTCCGGCTGGAAGATAATGATCAGAGACAGCAGGGCGATCGATGCCAGCCTCGAGACCAGCCACAGAATCGTAGACAGCTGGAATAACCACGCAAAAATAATAAAGACAAGGACCATCAGAAAGCCTTTGAGAAGTGTATATGCCCTTGTCCTCTGTACCCATTCCATGAACATGTAAAGCAGTACGGCGAGGATAAGGATTTCCACGACATCATTGGCATGTACCTTCGGCAGATACAGTCCTGAAAAGAAGTTTGCTATTTGCTGAAGAAATCCGGACACTGCAGTCCCTCCTCTGTGTGGCTCTTTCCGGCGGAACACTCTGTCGGATCGACCGTTTATGTAACAAAAGATGCCCTATGACTCCAGCCGGGATTGGCAGGCGGAACGATTGCTGTTACAGATTCTTGAGCGAATCCTCAAGCCTGCTCTCGAAATCCACGACTTCGTCGTCGGACCGGTTGACGGACGCGGAGAGATCTTCCGGCATCTGAGCCGTATCCCCCGACCTCTTATTGTTTTCGATCTCCCTTACCCTGTTCTTGTAAGCATATTGTTTGGGTATGGCCTTCACGAAGTAATAATAATCATCATCCTCGAATTCCATGGTCTCCGTCCTGCTGTAATCTACAGAAAGGAACAGGAACTGAAGAATCAGCGCAACGATCGTCGAGAAGACTGAACCGATCATGATCATAGGCACGTTGAATCTGGTATCGACAACAGCATTGCCCAATATGATAAAGAATACATACGTACAGGCGCCGACTACAGTTGCCACCGTGAAGGAATGCTTAAAGCCCAGACGCCGTATTGCATAGACAATGACTACAACAGCACAGATAGCCAAAAGATTTACGATCAGCCCACTGTCAGAAACGAGTCCGCCCAGAAGAAGCGTCAGTCTCTCCATATACTCCGTAGGCTCCAGAACTTCCAGCTGCGCTTTATTCCTGGTCAGAGAATCGATAAGATAATACGTGATGCAGCCACCTCCGACCGCTACCATGGAATCCGGCCTTCTTCGAAGGCCGAAACAGATCGGTACGAGCGCCGGCATTCCGAAATACATGCCGATGGGCATGAGGATCAGACCAAGCGAATCATCCGGAACAAACCTCAGGAAAAGGAACAGGAGGACGAGAAGAACGACAAGCGTCACCGCCCCCGTATCAATGCCCATCATAAAAGCATGCCCGACTATGAACGCTGCCGAGCACATGGGAATGACCCTCAGCGGCAGCACGGAGCACAGGAGCGCTACGATCAGCATGATAAAGACATTCGAAAAGACACTATCCGTATCAAATGCCATGGAGATCCAGTAAAAGCACATAAACGCGAGCAGCGCTTTCAGCACAATGTCAAAATATATTGTATACTGCGCATAGGCAGCCTTGATTTTTTCCTTCAGTTCCAGCAATACTGTCATAAGTATACACGACCCTTTCATACTACAGATAATATCCGCCAAAGAGGCGATCCGTCCGGTATCACATTCCTCCGTTCCAAACCCCCGCGGTCCTTCATTGCATATCCAGCAGACGTCTGAGTTTCGTCAGGTACTCCTGAATATTTCTTCTTGCCCTGTTATAGCGCAGGAGCGAGGAGATATAGGCTATCGCAAGATAGATTCCCACGAACAGGATATAGCCGATCAGCAGCCATGACCCGAGTACCTTCAGGTTGAATGAATCAATATTGTTGAGCAGATATTCAAGATTGCCCGCAACGATGAGCGCAAGGATCAGAAAATATCCGATACTGGTAAAAATCCAGGATTTTATCAGCTGAAGTGCCATATAATCCGTACGGTAATATCTTCTGATACGGATATCTTCACGTCCTTCTCCATTCTCATATCTTGCAAGATCTATCATGGCTCTGACTTTTTTCTCATCCGGCATAATGAACTCCTCATATCAATTGGCATAATCATTAATATGATACCATAAAACCACTTCCGATGCAAACCGACAGGAAATAGATTTGGGATAATCCGGCCTGAGAGAGTACCGTGGCGGCGCCGTCTACGGTGGCTCCCGTGGTATAAATATCGTCGACGATCAATGCACTCCCGTATCCGGAAAGATTCTCTCCCACCTCAAAAGCTCTGGCAAGATTCGCGCTTCGCTCCCTTACGGTAAGGTTCTTCATTGCGGCTGTACTGTCTCGCCTTATAAGCCCTTTCGCCGCGAGGGGAATGCCGCTCTCGGAAGATACCCCTTCCGCGATTGCCTCTGCCTGATTAAATCCTCTCTCTTCCAGCTTTTTCGGATGGATCGGAACAGGAATGATCACATCCGGGTGCCAGATAATCAGTTCCGTGCGCGCAGATCTGGCCGCATAGACACCCAGTGCCGTTCCGTATTCCCGTCTTCCCCTGTATTTCATATAACTGATTGCTTCTTTCAGTACACCTTCATATCTGTAGATACCGATCCCCCGGTCATAAACATGGTCTGTTTTCTGACAGTCCGGACAGATTTTTTCATGATCTTCCACCGGTTTCCCGCATTTTCGGCACCTGCCGCTCTCAATGACCGGCAGGGATGCCTCGCATTCCGGGCAGATATATTCGCCATATGGTGCAGGCCGGTGACAGACCGGGCATCGGCGGGGATAAAGCAGATCCACTGCGTGTCGTATCAATCTGTTTTTTACCATCTTCACCTTTATTTCTCAGAAGTTATTTTCCCTGTCCAGTTCCCGCATTTCCAGGATCCGCTCATCAAGAGATGTATATCGGTTCTTCTGGGTCGCATTTTCGATCATTCCTCTTACAGTCTCCTCACTTCCAAGGATCATGACACACTTCCTTGCGCGGGTGACAGCTGTGTAGAGCAGGTTCCTGGAGAACAGCATGCGAGGGCCCGTAAAAAGCGGAAGAATGACAGCAGGATACTCACTGCCCTGGGATTTGTGTATCGTCACCGCGTAGGCAAGCTCCAGCTCTTCCAGATTGGAATAGGGGTAATCCACAAAACGCCCTTCATCGAACTCGATGGTAAGGATATTTGCAAAATCGTTCACCTCACGGATCACGCCCATATCTCCGTTGAAGATTCCCTGGCCGCGCTCCACAACGATTCCGTATCTTCCTCCGCGTATTTCCCATTCGATCTGATAATTATTTTTTACCTGCATGACCTTGTCGCCCACACGGAACTTCACGTCACCGAATATCTTCTCCTTCTTCTCATCGGAGGGAGGATTCAGATATTCCTGCAGGATCCGATTCAACCGTTCAACTCCGAGCGCTCCCTTGCGCATAGGGGCAAGTACCTGGATGTCAAACGGTTTCGCGTCCACATATCCCGGCAGCTTGTCCCGGATGAGCTCAATGATATTGCTGATGATCAGGTTGGGGTCGGATCGCCGCAGAAAGAAAAAGTCCCGACTCCTGTTCCCCAGAACGATCTGTTCTCCCGAATTGATTTTGTGGGCGTTCACAATTATGTCCGAAGACGCGGCCTGTCTGAAAATCCGTGACAGCCGTACACTCGGAAAGACATCTGATTTCAGCATATCGCCGAGAACTGCACCCGGTCCGACGGAAGGAAGCTGATCCACATCCCCCACCAGAATGAGTCTGGTCCCTACGGGAAGAGCTGACAGCAGGGCATGCATAAGGAAAATATCCACCATGGACATCTCATCGATGATGACAACGTCCGCCTCGAGCGGATTCTGTTCATTTCTCTCGAAACGAACATTTTCACCCATTTCCTCCGAAGCCGTGCTGATCTCCAGCAGCCGATGAATGGTAGAAGCCTCGTACCCTGTTGTCTCGGTCATACGCTTTGCAGCGCGCCCAGTGGGGGCCGCCAGCCTGATCTCCATATTCTCCGACTCAAAAAATCGAAGCATCTGATTAATGGTTGTCGTCTTTCCGGTACCGGGACCCCCTGTCAGGATAAAAAGTCCGTACCTGGCAGCATTCAGGATCGCCTGCTTCTGCTCCTCTTCAAGCAGAATATTTTTCTTTTCATCGGAGGCCAGCACGTGAGACAGCCTCCGTTCGATGTCTTCATCCTCGTCAGATGCGACGCGTACATTCAGGTCGCAGAGCATCCTCGCGGTATTCAGTTCAAGATAATAATATCTGGCCAGATATACGATCCGGTCCTTCCCCTCCGCCTGACACGTATCGGAATCTATTTCCTGATCGGCATGATTTCTCACCACGATTTTCCGGTCAAGCGTCAATGATACGAGCTGACGCTCCACATCCGCATCCGGCACGCCGAGAAGATCTGCGGTCCTGGCGACCAGATCCCATTCCGGCAGATACACACTGCCCTCACCCAGAGCCAGGCTGAGCACATAGAGGACCCCGCATCGGATCCTGTAATCGGAATCCGGCGCAATTCCCATTTTTTCCGCAAATGCATCCGCCGTTCTGAATCCGACGCCCTGAATATCTTCTGCCAGTCGGTACGGATTCTCGCGCAGAATTTTATACATCTCATCTCCGTAGCGGCCGTATATTTTTACTCCGAGCGCCAGAGAGACACCGTACTGCTGAAGAAAGAGCATCGCGGCGCGCTGGCTGCGCTGTGCATCCGCCTGCCTTGCGATATCTCTGGCTTTCTTCATACTGATGCCCTTCACTTCAGCCAGCCTTTCGGGTTCTTCCTCCAGGATCTTCAGGGTATCCTCTCCGAACTGCCTGACAATACGTGCCGCAAGAGCCTTTCCTATTCCGCGGATCGCGCCGGAACCAAGATACCGCTCCACAGCTTCCCTTCCTTCCGGCTCGCTGATCTCATAACTCTCGACTTTGAACTGTTCTCCGTAGGAAATATGAGATGTGAATCTTCCGCTGGCCGTTATGCTCTCCCCTTCATTCACAGACTGAAAAAAGCCGACAAGTGTCAGCTCTCTTCCTTTCGAACGGAGACTCAGCACCGTATAGCCGTTCTCTTCGTTCCTGAATATGATATTTTCTATGATTCCTTTTACGGATTCCTGCATGTATGTAGTCCTTCACGGGCGTAAGTAAGCCGCCCTGCTGCTCGTCATCTACTCAGTCCATGCGGTTCAGCATGGCAATTCAGTCCATGCGGCTCAACATGGCAATTTTCTCATTGTACAGTCCGGTTCCCTCGGCGACAGCACACTCAGGATTCTCCGCTGTCATGACATTGATACCTGTGCGTTCCTCGATCATTTCCTCAAAACCGTCAAGCAAGGCTCCTCCGCCTGTGAGAACAATACCTCTCTCCACAATGTCCTGTGAAAGTTCCGGCGGTGTCTTTTCCAGCACACCATGCACGACCTCCACAATTTCATTGGCAGCTTCGCCGCAGGCCTGACGCACCTCATCAGAGGTGATCGATATCGTTCTGGGAAGGCCTGTAATGACATTCCTGCCGCTGATCTGCATGGATTCCGAGTTGGGTTTCGGATAGACTGTACCTATTTTGATCTTGATCGCTTCTGCCTGCCCCTCACCGATGAAAAGATTGTGATTTCGACGGACATAGCGAATGATCGCCTCGCTGAAGGTATCCCCGCCGATCCGGAGCGTCTGAAGCACGACCGGAGCTCCGAGCGAGATCACGGCGCATTTTGTCGTCGCGCCTCCGATATCCACAACAAGGTTCCCGACCGGTTTTGTGATATCGATACCCGCCCCGATCGCTGCCGCGACGGTCTCCTCAACGATCGTCACATCTCTGGCTCCGGCCTGATAGGACGCTTCCTCTACTGCCCTCTTCTCGACTTCCGTAACACCGCTCGGCACACAGATGCTGATATATGGTTTTCGGAATACTCTTCGGCCGAGCGATTTCTGAATAAAATGCTTGAGCAGCCTCTCCGTCATTCGGTAATCGGATATGACACCGTTCTTCAGCGGTCGGATCGAAACAATATTCCCCTGCGTGCGGTCGATCAGGCTTTTAGCCTCCTCTCCGTACGCAAGGATTTTTTCCGTATCTTTATCGTACGCGACAACAGAAGGCTCCATAATGGAAATGCCCCTCTGCTTCGTATATATGACAACATTCGATGAACCCAGATCTATTCCTATATCTGTAGCAGGCATAGTTACCTCCCGTCTGTAATGACAAACTCAGCGGGTCAGACGACCCGCTGAAATAATAATACACGAACCTAATTCCCAGTTCAATCCCTGAGATCATCATTTTGAGAGAGTTTCCTCTTCCCTCCGGCGGGCTTTTTCAAGCTCTTTACCTATGTAAAGACCCGTATAGGATTCCGGGCACGCCGCAACTTCCTCCGGTGTTCCCGAGACAACGACCGTGCCGCCGCGGTCTCCTCCGTCGGGACCGAGATCAATAATATAGTCCGCTGTCTTTATGACATCAAGGTTGTGCTCGATGACGACGACGGTATTTCCGTCCTCCGTGAACCGCTGAAGAATATCCACCAGTTTGTGGACATCCGCGAAATGAAGACCGGTCGTCGGTTCATCCAGGATATAGATGGTTTTTCCGGTAGAACGCTTCGACAGTTCCGTAGCGAGCTTGATCCGCTGCGCCTCTCCTCCGGAAAGTTCCGTGGAAGGCTGACCGAGACGAATATAAGAAAGGCCCACATCATACAGGGTCTGTATTTTGGAGCGTATCCTCGGCACATTCTCAAAAAAGGCAAGCGCCTCTTCAACCGTCATGTTCAGCACATCATAAATGTTCTTTCCCTTGTACCGGACTTCCAGAGTCTCCCTGTTATAACGTCTGCCATGGCAGACCTCGCAGGGCACATAGACATCCGGCAGAAAGTGCATCTCAATTTTTCTGATGCCGTCACCCTGGCAGGCTTCGCAGCGGCCGCCCTTGACATTAAAGGAGAATCTTCCCTTTTTATATCCCCTCATTTTGGCATCGACCGTCCCGGCGAACAGGTCTCTGATCATGTCAAATACCCCTGTGTAAGTAGCCGGATTCGACCGCGGCGTACGGCCGATCGGAGACTGGTCGATATTGATCACCTTATCAAGCTCGTCGATCCCGTATATCTCTTTGTGCTCCCCGGGGACTTCATGCGATCTGTTCAGATCTCTGGAAAGCCTTTTAAAAAGGATCTCATTCACAAGCGAACTCTTACCTGACCCGGAGACCCCGGTGACACAGGTAAAAACTCCGAGAGGGATACTGACATCGATATTCTTAAGATTATTGACATTGGCTCCGCAGACTTTGAGCCATTTTTTCGGTTCCCTTCGGACCTTCGGGACCGAAACATATTTCTTTCCGGAAAGATACTGTCCTGTGATCGATGCGGGGCAGGCCATAATGTCTTCAGCAGTACCGACAGCAACAAGCTTCCCGCCATGTTCACCGGCTCCCGGACCGATATCCACAATATAGTCCGCTGCCCGCATGGTATCTTCGTCGTGCTCGACAACGATCAGAGTATTTCCCAGATCGCGCAGGGATTTTAAAGTCGCCAGCAGTTTATCATTATCTTTCTGATGAAGACCGATACTCGGCTCATCCAGAATGTACGCTACACCGACCAGGCCGGACCCGATCTGTGTCGCCAGCCTTATACGCTGTGCCTCCCCGCCCGAAAGTGTTCCGGTAGCCCTGGACAGCGTCAGATATTCCAGACCCACATCGCGCAGAAAAGTCACGCGTGCAGTAATCTCTTTCAGGATCTGTTTTCCGATCGCCTGCTGGGTCGTACTCAGCTCAAGCGTCTCAAAGTATCGAAGAAGCTTTGTCACGGAGAGGTCCGTCACCTCCGTGATATTCTTCGTCCCGACCGTGACGGCCAGAGCCGACGGCTTCAGTCTCTGTCCTCCGCAGGCCGTACAGGGCGAGATCTGCATGTATTTCTCGTATTCCGCCTTGGATGATTCGGAATAAGTCTCGCGATAACGACGGGAAACATTGGCAAGAAGTCCTTCGAAGGCGACATCATAGACGCCTACGCCGCGCTGTCCCTTGTAGTGTACCTGTACTTTGTGTCCGTCGGTCCCGTATTCCAGGATCTTCCGTATCCCGGGGGGATACTTGTTATAGGGCGTATCCAGATCAAATCCGTACTCTTCACATAAGGCATTGAGAATTGCGTGTGTAAAAGAACCGTCATCCATGGCACTCTGCCATCCGGGAACAATGATCGCTCCCTGATGGATGGAAAGCGAGCGGTCCGGAATGATCAGTTTCAGGTCAAATTCCATCTTATAGCCGAGACCGGCGCAGACCGGGCAGGCACCGAACGGATTATTAAAAGAAAAGCTCCTGGGTTCGATCTCATCCACGGAAATTCCGCAGTCAGGACAGGAAAAACTCGAGCTGAGCGTTATGGCATTTCCGTCCATGGTATCGACCATGACAAGGCCTTCCGCAAGGTCAAGGACTGTCTCGATGGAATCCGCAAGACGTTTCTCTATGCCCGGCTTCACGACAAGGCGGTCGACCACGATCTCTATATTATGTTTTATATTTTTATCCAGCCTGATCTCCTCGGAAAGTTCATACATATTTCCGTCGACCATCACGCGGACATAGCCGCTCTTTTTGGCCTGTTCGAAGATTTTCTCATGCCGGCCTTTTCTTCCGCGCACGACCGGCGCGAGAAGCTGGATCCTGCTTCGCTCCGGAAGTTCCATGATGCGGTCGACCATCTGGTCAACACTCTGCTTTTCAATCACGCGACCGCAGTTCGGACAGTGCGGAATTCCGATCCTCGCATAGAGGAGACGCAGATAATCGTAAATCTCGGTCACCGTACCGACCGTGGATCGCGGATTGCGGTTCGTGGATTTCTGATCGATGGAGATGGCAGGCGGGAGTCCCTCGATGTTCTCCACATCCGGCTTTTCCATCTGGCCGAGGAACTGGCGGGCATAAGAAGACAGAGACTCCATATAGCGTCTCTGTCCCTCTGCGTAAATCGTATCAAATGCCAATGAGCTCTTGCCGGAACCGGAAAGCCCGGTAAGTACCACCATTTGATCGCGGGGGATATCAACGCTCAGGTCTTTCAGATTGTTGACTTTTGCCCCGCGAATCGATATAAATTTCATTTCTCTCATATATTATTCGATCTAAGGTTCTCGTTTCTAACGTGTGAACAATCATTCTTCGTCCAGTTTCAGTACATTCAGGAAAGCATCCTTCGGAATTTCAACATTTCCGATCTGGCGCATCTTCTTCTTGCCTTCCTTCTGCTTTTCAAGAAGCTTTCGCTTTCGGGAGATATCGCCGCCGTAACACTTGGCAAGAACGTCTTTGCGCAGCTGGCGGACAGTCTCACGCGCGATGATCTTGGAGCCGATCGCCGCCTGGATCGGGATATCGAACAGCTGTCTCGGAATCTCCTTTTTCAGTTTCTCACACATCTTCGATCCGCGATCGTATGCGGAAGGAGCATAGACGATGAAAGAGAGAGCATCCACGGCTTCATGATTGACAAGGATATCCATTTTCACCAGCTCGCTTCTCTCGTAACCGATCGGTTCATAGTCAAATGATGCATATCCTCTCGACCGGCTCTTGAGCGCGTCGAAGAAGTCATAGATAATTTCATTCAGCGGCAGCTTATATTTCAGGACGGCGCGAGTCGTCTCTATATATTCTGTTCCCTCGTAGATTCCGCGTCTTTCCTGGCAGAGCGTCATGATCGATCCGATATATTCGGTCGTGACCATGATCTCCGCGCGCACCATCGGTTCCTCCATATACTCGATCTCCGAAGGAGCCGGCAGGTTAGAGGGGTTGGTCAGTTCGATCAGCGTGCCGTCGGTCTTGTGGACCTTGTAAATGACCGAAGGAGCTGTCGTCACAAGATCCATGTCATATTCACGCTCCAGTCTCTGGATCACCACATCCAGATGCAGGAGTCCCAGGAATCCGCAGCGGAAACCGAACCCGAGCGCCTGGCTCGTCTCCGGCTCAAACTGAAGGGCAGCATCATTGAGCTGCAGTTTTTCCAGCGCGTCCCGCAGATCGGGGTACTTTGCCGAATCCGCAGGATAAATGCCGCAGTATACCATCGGCTGCGGCTCTTTATATCCCGGCAGAGCCTCTGTGCAGGGATCATCGGAGTCCGTGATCGTATCACCGACGCGCGTATCGCGGATCTCCTTTATGCTGGCCGTCATGTATCCTACCTCTCCGGCCTTCAGTTCTTCACACGGAATAAATCTGCCCGGTCCGAAATAACCGACTTCCACGACCTCGAATTCAGCACCGGTCGCGCACATCTTTACATGGCTTCCCTTTTTCATTGTCCCGTCGAAAAGCCTGCAGAAAACAATGACACCGCGGTAAGAGTCATAAAGCGAGTCAAAGATAAGTGCTTTCAGCGGACTTTCCGGATCACCGGTCGGCGCCGGCAGCTTCGTTACGATCTCCTCGAGCACATCATGAACATTGAGCCCGGTCTTAGCGGAGATGCGCGGGGCATCCATAGCCTCCACACCGACAATATCCTCTATTTCCTGAGCCACCTCATCCGGAATTGCGCTCGGCAGATCTATTTTATTGATGACCGAAATGATCTCCAGATCATGATCAAGGGCAAGATACACGTTTCCGAGCGTCTGAGCTTCTACGCCCTGGGTCGCGTCCACGACGAGCACCGCACCGTCACAGGCCGCCAGAGACCGTGAGACTTCATAATTAAAGTCGACATGGCCCGGCGTGTCGATCAGATTAAAGATATATTCTTCCCCGTCGTCCGCCTTATATACAGTCCGAACCGTCTGTGCTTTGATCGTAATGCCCCGTTCTCTTTCCAGATCCATATTATCAAGGACCTGGCTTTGCATTTCACGCTCGGTGAGAAGACCGGTCATCTGAATGATGCGGTCGGCCAGAGTTGATTTGCCGTGATCTATGTGTGCAATTATACAGAAATTTCGGATTTTGCTCTGATCCATGAAGGCTCCTTCTCTATTTTGGTAATCCTGGAATTCCAGCATTCAGATATCTAAAAAAATACAGTAGTAGCTATTTTAGCAAAAGAGATAAGCAATTGCAAGAGTGTCGAACGTTTGTTTTTGCATTTGCGGCTATCACTGCATTTCTGGCACAAAATGCAGCAATATGATATGATAATCAAAGCAGTACTTCTTGGCAAAAGATTACGATCCGGCGCCTTGTGTATGCCGGAGTCGAACAAAAGCAGGAATCGCATGAAACGAATAAAGAACGATATCGACAACAGAACATTTGCCCGTGTCTATCTCCTCTACGGCCCGGAAAGCTATCTCCGCCTCAACTACACGAAGCGGATCTGTGATGCCGTCGTACCGGAATCGGACACGATGAACCGCCTGAGCATGGACGGTGACGCGGTACGGGAGAGCGAGATCATCGATTTCGCTGAGACGATGCCTTTTTTCGCCGACTACAGGCTCATCCGCATCAAGGACAGCGGACTTTTCAGGGGAAATGCGGAACTTCTGCCGGACTACATGAAGAGCATTCCGTCTCACGCAGTCTTCGTGTTCTCCGAAACAGATGTGGATAAACGGAGCAGGCTTTATAAAGCCGTCAAGAATGCCGGTTACATTTCGGAATTCAATATACAGAAAGAAGCCGATCTCATGAAGTGGGGAGCAGGCATCCTGTTCCGGGCCGGACTGCGTATTTCGACGAACAATATGTCCTATCTCCTGTCACGGACCGGCATGGATATGGGACATCTGGCCCTGGAGATCGACAAGATCATAAACTACTGCCATGGACGCAGCGTGGTGGAAAAAGCGGATATTGACGCAGTCACCGGTACGCAGATCGAAAATCATATCTTTGAGATGATCGAAGCTGTCACGGTCGGAAATCAGAAAAAGGCACTGGACCTCTATGCGGACCTGCTGGCACTCAAGGAACCGCCGATGCGCATTCTGTAT
Source organism: uncultured Lachnospiraceae bacterium (assembly GCA_946535445.1). Classification (GTDB taxonomy): domain Bacteria; phylum Bacillota; class Clostridia; order Lachnospirales; family Lachnospiraceae; genus Chordicoccus. The sequence continues at coordinate 2,398 of CAMNDN010000014.1, read as the reverse complement.
CTGATCACACGCCAGTTCAACCAGCTGCTCATGATCAAAGAGCTGCTCGCCGAAGGGAACTCTCCGGCCCTGATCGCAAAAAAGACGGGCGTCCACCCTTATGCAGCCAAAAAGCTCTCGGGTTTCGCCCGCAATTTTACCGGCGCGGATCTTAAGTCCGCTATCGATACCTGTGTGCATATGGAGGAAGACGTAAAGAGCGGACGGCTTGACGACAGGCTGTCCGTCGAACTCATTCTGCTCGGTGCAGTGAAGGCTTCCCTGTAACAAAAAGACCATGAGCCGGAAGGCTTCATGGTCTTTCTTAATATCTCATTCTTATCAGCCGATCGCGTCAACTTTCTTCGCCATACGGGAGATCTTTCTAGCGTTCGTATTTTTCTTAAATACACCCTTTGATGTAGCACGTCCCATCTCGGACTTAAGTGCATCGAGAGCTGCAACTGCCGCAGCCTTATCACCTGCTGCAATCGCTGCGTCAACCTTCTTGACTGCAGTCTTTACACCTGAACGAATCGCTTTGTTTCTTTCCGCTCTTTTTGCGTTAACAAGAATTCTCTTCTTTGCAGATTTGATGTTAGCCAAATCAGTTTCCTCCTAATTGATACATACAATCCAAGTTCTCAGCTGTCCTGCCTTTAGCCAAGAGACACGTGATTGCGGCATGGGCGGAACATACTTTGTTATTGTATGCAAAAGCATCTTCCGTGTCAAGACATAAAATAAAACTTTTCTTCACCAATTTCCAACGTATTTCTCCCGCCGTATTTTCTTCAATCCAGAAGAAATTCTGCCATCACCGTGTTGCCCAGATCAAGCCCTCTCTCCGTCAGAAAGATGCGATTCCCCCTGCACTTCAACAATCCTTCCGCGATAAAAGAAGTAATGACCTTTCCGTACATTTCATCGATCGGCATCCCGAATTGATCGTAAAAATCCTGCTTTGATATTCCTTCTGTCATGCGAAGCCCGAGAAACATATATTCCTCGATCGCTTCCCGGATCGTCAGCTCCGTGACAAGAGAGCCATCTTCAGGAACTTCTTTCTCCCATGCCTTTGATCCCGTACCGCCGCAGCGTTCGATATATGCCTTCAGATCGCTCGTATTTGTCCTTCTGTACTGACCGGAAGACTTGTTGAACAGATCATCCGCACGTTGACTTTTCCAGGATAATTGTATCCCTGCGGGAATTGTCAGTTTTCCGTAAAGGGATGCAGCTCCGATTCCGAATCCGAGATAGGGTTCCCTCTTCCAGTAACGGGTGTTATGTCTGCAGGCCCGCCCCTCTTTGGCGTAGTTGCTGATTTCATATCTTTTATAACCTGCCCGGGAAAGAATCGTTTCCGTCAAACGGTACATCTCTCTCTCGGTATCCTCATCCGGCAGGTCAAGCTCTCCTCTCTCATTCAGCTCATAAAAAGGAGTCCCTTCCTCCACGATGAGACTGTAGGCACTTATATGATCCGGATCAAGAGATGTGACTTTCAGAAGGGTCTCTTCCCATCCGCGCAGCGTCTGGCCGGGAATTCCCGACATCAGATCGACATTGATATTGGATATTCCGATGCCCCGCAGAGCTTCGTAACACATCTCGAAATCCTCGTAGGTGTGGATCCGTCCCAGCATCAACAGCTCTTCATTCTGTGCGGACTGAAGACCTATGCTCACCCGGTTGAGATACTTTCCGGCGAAAGAAAGCATCTGATTCGAGTAAGTCCCCGGATTCATCTCCATGGTGATCTCCGCATCCGGAAGAACGAAAAAAGAACCGTAAATGCAGTCCATGATCATGGCCAGGTCCGACGGATCAAGTGTTGTGGGGGTACCGCCTCCGATAAAGATCGTGTCGCAGACCGGCATATGTGCCTTCTCTGTTTTCAGCATGGTTCCGACTTGCCGGATCTCTCCGCACAGGGCAGAGGCGTAGGCATGCCTCACTTCCCCGTCAGCCGGGGCTGACAGGAAATCACAGTAGCGGCATTTGCGCACACAGAAAGGTATATGAATATATAAACCAAAGGGTCTCTCCATTGTTTTCCCCATTTTAACTTGCCCCGCTTCTCCGGTCGGAATAAAATATAGCTGTATCTTACTTAGAAAGGGAGGTCTCTCATGAACACACATACTTCTGTCTACATTGCTCCCGGTGCCCGGGTCATCGGAGACGTCACGCTCAAGGAGGGCAGCAGTGTCTGGTACAACGCTGTACTTCGCGGTGATGAAGCACCTGTAATAATCGGAAAAAATTCCAATATTCAGGATCTGACCATGGTCCATGTGGCAAAAAAATACCCGGTCCGCATCGGCGAAGGTGTCACAGTCGGCCACAGCGCTATCCTTCACGGCTGCACGATCGACGACAATGTTATGGTCGGAATGGGGGCAATTCTGCTGAA
>CAMNDN010000013.1:0-37978 GCA_946535445.1 uncultured Lachnospiraceae bacterium | reverse complement strand
CTGACGCTCATTGAGTGCAATACTTCAATTCCCGCGTCAGGCCCCTTTTTAATCTTCAGACCCCTCAACTGTCGTTCAGAGGACATATCATCCTTTAACTTCCCATAACCGTTTTTACAGGAGTGAGCCGTCCCTTTTTGCGCTCTCCCTGGCAAATGCAAGAAGTGCATCATGATCATTCTTCTCAGGATGTTCGATGACTAAGTCAAGAGCCTCCCTGAGGATCTTCCCGATCTCCTTCCCTCTGATTCCCATGGCAAGCAGATCATCCCCGTTGATCGCCAGATCGGATAGTTTAACGCACTGTCCTTCCGCAATGATCTGTTCATAGACGTCGCACACCGCCTGAACACGGTCGAATTTATCCTCGAGTCCGAACTCACTCTTGGCGCTGTTATCTGCCCACTGGACTTCCAGAAAAAGCGGGAACAGATCCTCTCCGATTTTGTTCAGAGCGCGCCTTACCGCGGCCGCTTCCGGATCCGGACGGTAATCATGGTACTTTATCAGTTTTGTTACTGTCTCGGTCGTCTCATTATCGAATTTCAGTCGCTTTAAAACATCTCTGGCAATTTCTTCGCTGATCTTTGCATGGCCCGGAAAATGATCATACCCCCGATCATCTGTCACAAGCGCAGCCGGTTTTCCCAGATCGTGGAGCAGCATGGTCAGACGCAGGATCTTGTCCGGCCTGCAGGCAAGCAGTGCATGGATCGTATGTTCCCCGACGTTATACATATGATGCATCGAGTTCTGAGGAGTATTCATCGCTACATCGAACTCCGGTAAAATGATGCGGGTGATGCCCGTGTCATAAAGATCAAGCCATTTTTCGGGATTCGGCGATGTGAGGATCTTGACGATTTCCACCTGGATCCTCTCGCTGCTCACTTTGCGCAGATTCTCCGCATGACGGCAGATAGCTGCATATGTCTCTCTCTCGATCCCGAAGTCCAGCTGCGCGGCAAAACGCACTGCGCGAAGAATTCGAAGAGCATCCTCATTGAATCTTTCATCCGCATTTCCGACGCAACGGATATTTCTGTATTTGAGATCATACATTCCGTTATAAAGATCAATGAGACCTCTTTTCTCATTGTAAGCCATGGCGTTGATCGTAAAATCACGGCGTCTCAGATCTTCTTTAAGATCCGGTGTGAACACGACCTCGTTCGGATGACGGCCGTCTTCGTATTCGCCATCGACTCTGTAGGTCGTCACCTCAAAGCCTTCATGCCCCTGCATGACAGTGACCGTTCCATGTGCAATCCCGGTATCGATCGTTTTTCTGAACAGAGCTTTGATTTCTTCCGGCTTCGCAGATGTCGTTATATCCCAGTCGCCCGGTTCCCTTCCGAGAATACTGTCACGCACACATCCGCCTACAACGTAGGCTTCATAGCCATTTGCCTCAATTACCTCCAGAATGTCTTTTACTTTTTGCGGCAGCTTAATCTCCATATTAACCTCCGACGATTCATTTACTTCATTATAAACGAATTGTCAGAGGAAAGCAGTATTATTTATTTGATTTATTTATAAGTGTAAAAGCTTCCCCGGGAACAAGAACTTTTAATCGTTCAGCATTATCGATCGCTTCTGCAAGACGCACAGGATCTCCGTTGAAGGTAGACCAATCCGGTGCATCCACACTGCCCCAGTGAATAGGGATAAGGACCGCGTTCGGATAAGCATTGCAGAGCTTTACCGCGCCATCAAAGGTAATATGCCAGCTGTTATCTGCAAAATCCAGTAAGATAACATCCGGTTCTTCATACCGGAGCTGCTCATCAAGAAGCCTTGAATCGCCGGGCATCCAAATCGTACCGTCGGGCGTCGTCATATAAAAGCCGCAGTAGTCCTTCTGATCCCAGTGACGGTACTGCCATTTTTTATGCTCATTCTGCCAGTTGTGCCATGCGGGCGTGAGCTTCACATGTACCTCGCCCACATCAAACTCTTCACCGATATCATGACCCTGTCCGTCAATTCCTTCGCTGCGCATGACCTCGGCGACATACTGTGTCGAATGATAGCTTTCTGTCACTTTCGCCGTGTGCCGGATCGTTTCTCTTGAAAAATGATCGTTATCAATATGCGTCACCAGATAGCCGTTTATTGACTTGACTTCCTCTGATCGGATCGGCGGATCATATGTCAGGGGCATATCAAATCCCTCAAGGACCGGATCGATCATGATGACCGTCCCTCTTGCGTTAATCATTGCCGCACCGCCGCTGAGCCAGCGCACCTGAGTCTCGTTGATCTTATCAAATGCCTCCGGCTGAATGTGTTCCACATGAGTAGGAATCGCCTGTCCTTTATCGTTCATTCGTACATTCATCTGGTTTCTGTCTCCTTTTACTGTCTGACGGGAAATGACTGCGAAGGATATGCGTCAATTCCCGTATTCCAAGTCGTTCTGACCTCGTGTCAAAACACAGTATACAACACATTCTGACGTCATGTCAACTTCAAATAGGATCTGGTTTCATTAATAAAAGACAGATCAGGATTCATTCACCAGTTTTCCCGATATGTGCTCCGGTATCAGCTCCATACAGAGAGTTCCGGGCCCGGAGCGTATAATTTCATTTTCAATATATTCATCATCCTGTGTATATTTATAGCTCAGCTTTCGCGACAGATCTATGACACGCTCATGGTCCTCCACGAATTCTATTCTTCCGAAAACGATGACACTGCTGATATTCAGAGCCCATTCGCCTTCTCTTCGGTAACCCTGATCATATACACAGAATGAGACTTTATTGTGTTTCCTGAGCGCATCGATCTTATGCCCCTTTTTTCCGCCGTGAAAGAATATATGTCCGCTTTCAGGATCATACCAGTAATTCATCGGCATACCATACGGATAATCGTCATCGCCCAATACGCTGAGAACCCCTCTGGGCTCCTCCGCTAATATCCTTCTGCACTCCTCATCGGAAATCTGCTGCTTTTTTCTGGCAAGTTCTCTGAACATGTTTTCTCCTTCTCATTCTTCCTTTAAGCTCTTTGAATATCTTCTCTCTTCCTCATCCTTCACGGGCTTCCAAGGCCGCTGTTATCTCCTCATAAATCACTCTGTCCTGATCCTTGAACACGTTAAAGATCACCCGATCCATTCGGCCTTTATGGCTTTTCTTCCATTCTGTCACAGTCTTGACCGCAATTTCTGCAGCGCGCCGGTTAGGGAAATGAAAGACTCCTGTTGAAATGCAGCAGAAAGCCACGCTCCGAAGACCGTTCTGCAGATCGTTTTTCCTGCTCAGCGCAGAAGATCCACAAGTTCCCCGGCAGTCATACCATGAATATATTCCTCGATAGGAACCGCTGAGACATGCTTAATAAGATTCTCGTCAAGCTGCAGGCCGATCAATACATTTTCAAGTTCCGCCATCTCCCGGCTGCCGAAAAAGTCTCCGTAAAAGCGAATATCCCTGATAATACCGCCCTCTACTTCCATATGAATTGTTAAAAGGCCTCCCGGGAATTTGTACTCTTTTCGAATGGAACATGCCGGTGAAGTCCCGAAATTCCATGCCCAGGTACCGTATTTTTCTCTTACCAGTCCGGCAATAGCTCTCTGATCTTCCTCATTCATATGATACACTGTGCAGCTTTTTCCCTCTATCATATGTTTTTTCAGAACTTCCTTAAAAACATCCATAGAAATGTGTTCCGGTGCATGTTCATTAACAGAGGTGACACGGCTTCGCACAGATTTGATACTTTTGGATTCGATCTTGGCCGGCTTGACACGCAGTACATTCTGTACCATATCCAGATCCGAGTCGAGCATGATGCATCCATGATGCAGGATCCTGTTCCGCTTTGCATACTGAGAGCTGCCGGAAAACTTCCGGTCTCCGATCGTGAGATCATTCCTTCCGTTGAATTCCGCATGAATCCCGAATTCACGGAGTGTCTCGATAACGGGAATAACAAAAAGCCGGAATTCAAAATCCGGATTCTTATCTTTATCAACGATTATTGTATAATTAAGGTTCCCTTTGTCGTGAAAGACTGCACCGCCCCCGGACAGTCTTCTGGCAATCTTAATATTATGTTCATCGACATATTTCTGATTGATCTCCTCTAATGTATTCTGATATCTCCCGACAATGACAGAATTATAATTCTGCCACAGAATCAGATACTCTTCCGAATGATCTAAATCGTTGAAAACATGCTCTTCCAGGGCTAAGTTCTCATATGGATCCGTACTGTCAGATTCAATATATATCATAGGTTGTGTCCCTTCTTCTTATCACATAGCAGGCCAGAACATCTCAAATCCCGCTCAACAGACGATAGCGCGGGATTCGGATCAGTGCCAGTTATCACATTTATTAACGGCCTATTGAGACTACGGCATTTATACAATCCAGTGCATCGGATCCGGCTCCTCGACTGCCACGCCCTTGGAAGTCTGTCTGAGTGCTGCACTCATGATCCCGGATACTTCCTTGAATGCTTCATCTTCAGGACCCGGCTTATGGATCAGAAAGATGCGTGAAGGCGACAGTGCCTCTATAAAACGTCGGCTTTCCTTTTCGACCAGCTGATAGGTCATGACAAATGCATAAAGAGCGTTCGTACTGCCACCGGCTTCTGCACGTATTCTCTCCGCAAGTATTTCCTCAAGAAGGGCATCACCGGCAACAAAGAACCTCTCTTTTGATGCCTCATTGCGCAGAAGAAAAGAACAATGAGGTACATCAAGTGTCTTCGGTCCGCTATGCCTCGTTTTATAAGCTGTCACAGTAAAGTCTCCGTACCGGAACCGAATTATATCTCCTGCCCTCTCAAAGTCCTTCATTCCTTTACATGAAAGCCCCGGACCAAAGAGGGCTGTCTCCGGATGTCTCTGAATATACTTGTTTACCGCGGTCTCATCATAATGATCCTTATGAAGATGTGTGAAGAGCAGCGCTCCGTTTCCCACAAAGAGTCCCTGCTCTGTTCTCATCCGTTCTTCCATCGCTTTATTCATCGGGTCAAACCCGACAGCGCCCGCATTATGTATGCCGTCGATGAGCACTTCGCATGTACCCGAACAGAAGTAAAGGCCGGCATTTGTTGTATAAAAAATTTTGGTCTTCATATAATCAGCTATTTTTGGGATTTGTAAAAATTCAGGATAATAACGGAAAGAAGGATGCAGAAAATCCCGGCGAGTTTTGAGGGATTTGCCGCTTCCCCAAACACAATTATACCAAAAATACATGAAACAAGCGGATCCATTGTGGCAAAAACTGCTGCTTTACCGGCTTCGATCTTACTGATTCCCCATGTGAACAGGAAAAAGGGGATTGCCGAGGTCAGAAGACTTTTACCAAGACATAAAGCAATCAGAAACGGTTCCTTCGCCATAAGGTGCACAGCCTCGGGAAGATGACCGAACGGAATGGTGCATATCGCCGCAAAGAGAAATGTGTAGGCAGTCATAGTCACAGGTGCATATTTTCCCGTGGCAACTTTTGCAAAAATGCTATAGGTACTGTAGGCAAATCCGGCAAATATACTCATTAGAGCAATAACGGCCGGCGTACGATATTCATCCGAAAAAATGCCGGCAGTGAGAGCACACCCCAGCACAGCAAGAATGACCGCAATGAATTTTTCGCGGCTGATCCTTTCCCCGAAAATCATTGCTGACAGCAGCATTACAAATACCGGCGACGTATATATCAGGGCAATTGTCACCGATGCCTGACCATGGATCAGTGTATAGTAATGGAGAAATGTGAATACACTCATACTGAATATCCCTGCTCCGGCAAAAATCCAGCAATCCCTTAATCGGATCTTAAGCTTTTTCCTGTCTGTACCCAACAGAAAAATCCAGTAAAATGCACCTGTCAAAATCATCTTGAACGCAGTCTGCATCGAGGAAGTCATCCCTAAAGCAGACATTTTTCTTACAAAGAGACAGCTTGTGCCCCACAGCACTCCCGCGCTCAGTACAGCAAGCGATGCTCGATAATCATCTGTCTTCAAATGTTTCATAAAACCATCCATAAAAGCGCTAATGGGAATGCCGTCATACAGCATCCCCATTAACTTTATTTTGCATACAGCAGGATATGAATAACTATTTTCTCGCTACACCGCTTTCCCGTGCCGCACGGGCAACCGCTTCAGCAACCGCAGGACCGACTCTCGGATCGAATGCCTTGGGTATGATATAGTCAGGCGCCAGCTCATCTTCGCTTATAAGATCTGCAAGTGCTCTTGAAGCTGCGAGCTTCATCGCCTCATTGATATCGCTTGCCTGAACATCAAATGTACCGCGGAAGATTCCCGGGAAAGCCAGAACGTTATTGATCTGGTTCGGGAAGTCCGATCTTCCTGTCGCAATGACAGCAGCCCCTGCAGCCTTCGCCTCATCCGGGAATATTTCCGGTGTCGGGTTGGCACATGCGAAAATAATCGCGTCTTTGTTCATGCTGGCTATCATCTCTTTCGTCAGAAGTCCCGGCGCTGAAACACCGATGAAAACATCCGTGCCTTTAATAACATCCGCAAGGCTTCCCTTCTTCTGCTCAAGGTTGGTGATCTCCGCCATCTCTTCCTTGATCCAGTTCATGCCTTCCTTACGCCCCTTGTAGATCGCGCCGCGTCTGTCCGTCATGATGATGTTTTTATATCCGGCTTCAAGAAGAAGCTTGGTAATTGATATAGCAGCGGCTCCCGCTCCTGACGTAACGATTTTAACATCTTCCTTTTTCTTGCCGACGATCTTCAGTGCATTAGAAAGTCCCGCAAGCGTAATGACTGCCGTTCCGTGCTGGTCATCGTGGAAGATAGGAATATCACATTTCTCCTTGAGCTTTCTCTCAATCTCAAAGCAGCGGGGAGCAGAAATATCCTCAAGATTGATTCCTCCGAAAGAACCGGAAATCATATATATTGTGTTGACGATCTCATCTACATCCTTGGATTTAACGCACAGCGGAAATGCATCGACACCGCCGAAAGATTTGAAAAGGACGCACTTTCCTTCCATGACCGGCATACCGGCCTCAGGTCCGATATCACCAAGTCCCAGTACTGCCGTTCCATCTGTGATGACAGCACATAAATTATGACGTCTTGTCAGCTCATAGGATTTGTGCGGGTCTTTCTGTATCTCAAGGCACGGCTGCGCTACTCCCGGTGTATAAGCCAGGGATAAATCATCTTCACTGGCAACAGGTACGGTCGCGACAACCTCAATTTTACCTTTCCACTCCTCATGAAGGCGAAGTGATTCTTTTGCATAATCCATATTTTGTCTCTCCTGTCTATACTTACTGCTGATATGACAATTTCTTTCACAACATGGATCTACGGTCTAATCCTGCACGATCGGCAGGGTCGCTCCGCCGAATGGCATTGCGATAACTGTAGCATCCTGTCCATAGCGATCCATTGCTTCATCAAACGCTTTCTGAGCCGACGGCTGAGGATTAAGGAAAATGCTTCTGACGAAATCATCCTCCATCTCAGACACCAGATCGATCCTCGCTCTGTCAAGTACCATCCCGATCGCTGCAGCCTTATGGCCTCCGAGCTGGAAATCCCGTCCGATACGCTCGACCATGTCATGTGATTTCTCAGACTTCACGAGCCATTCCTCGAATTTAGCGCTTCCCAGCCCTTCATTGCAGGCTCCTATCACGATGATCGTTCCTCCGTCCGCAACAGCATGCTTGGCATTATCGAGCGCTTTCTGTGTCTGATAGAGGTTGGCGTCCTTCGGAGCGCCTCCCTGTGATACAAGAACAATATCTGCTCTCTTCGGTATCGGCTTGCGATACATTCTGTCCAGATACCGGCAGCCGACGCGATGCGCTTTGATCACATCACCGGCCACAGCATATACAATTTTCTTATGCTCATCCAGAACCGCATTGACGATATAGTGAATCGGGCAGTAATTCAGTGCTTCCTCCAGATCCTGACGTACCGGGTTCCCTTCCAGCTTACCCGCACACGCATCAGGAGAAATCATCAGAGAATGATTTGCCTGTATCGCGTCGGGTGTTGAGACTCCCGGCATCAAGGCTTTTACGCCGCCGGAATAGCCTGCGAAATAATGGAACTCTATGTTTCCAAGAGCAATCCTGAAGTCTGCGTCGACAACTGACCTCGTGACGGCGAACGGTGTACCATTGGAAGAGACCCCGGTGAGGATACAGTCATCCGGATCGGAATCTATGCATTTCACTCTGTTATAAACACTCTCTCCCGCAAGCTTCCTTCGCTCTTCTTCCGTATGGTGTCTGTGGCTTCCGAGCGCGTAGACTACCGTGATGTCGCTGTCAGGAACACCTCCTTCATTCAATTCACGAAGCACAGAGGGAAGTACATCGTAACTGGGAAGCGGTCTTGATATATCACTTGTAATAATAGTGACTTTCATCCCCGGCTTCACAAGCCCACTTAGCTTTGGTGCTCCAATCGGGTGTTCCAGAGCATAATCAACTGCTTCCGTACCTCTTCTTTCATGCTCGATCTCATTGGCTGTAAGTACGGCCATAAGATTGTGCTCCGGAACTTCTACCGTCTGAACACCTTTTCCGTAACCGAATTCAAGTTTCACTTTATTTCTCCTTTGAATACCGAAGCCGCATGTCTCAGGGCCCTGACGACCGGGAGTTCTTCTCCCGTAAGGAATCTGATCAGTGCTCCTCCGCCCGTGCAGACGTATCCAAGTTTATCCGCGACCTTATATTTTCTTGTCGCAGTCACACTGTCGCCGCCGCCGACGACCGTATAGGCGGAAGTCTCGGCAAGTGCCTCGAACACAGCTTTTGTTCCGGCTTCGCTCGGAGCTTCCTCGAAAACTCCCATCGGTCCGTTTACAAAGACTGTCTTCGCCTCCATAATAAGACCGGTATATTTGCTGATCGTACGGCTGCCGATATCAATGGCAGACAGATCTTCCGGAACCTCCTCGAGCGTATATTCTTTTCTGACACCTTCCGTTACCCCCGCAAGGTCTTCAGGAATGACGATGCGGCTGGCATATTTTTCATAGAGAGCTTTTGCTTTCGGAATGTACTCTTCGTAATTCTTAGCATAAATAAAATCAACGCTTTTCTGTCCGATCGGTTTTCCGATGGCATGCAGGATAATATTTCCTACCAGTCCGCCTGTCAGAACCGTGTCCGCAGCCCCGTTTCCGAGCACTGTTTCCATCATGATGAACGCGTCGGAGATCTTGGATCCGCCCAGTACGAAGACACAGGGTCTCTCAGGCGATTCCATAAGTTCTGAGATCACGACATATTCTTTTTCGAACAGTCTGCCCATCGCGGAAGGAAGAACCTGCTCAAAGCCGCAGAGCGTAGGCTGATCACGGTGCGATGCGGCAAATGCATCATTTACATACAGATCAGCCAGCGGAGCAAGCTTGGTCACGACCTGAGTCCTGGCCTGCTCCTCATGTGTCAGCTTGAGTTTCAGTTCGAACAAAGTCTGCTCTTCAGCACAGTAGCGCACATTATCAAGCAGGAGTATTTCTCCGTCTTTAAGGGCTTTGATCGCCTCCCTCGCCGCCGGTCCGCAGACATCGTCGATCCACTTGACCTCTCTTCCGATCAGGGAAGAAAGTACTCTGGCATGCGGTCTTGTACAGTAATAATTCTGATATTCAATATCACTGCCCTGGTGAGCCATGAGGACGACCCGGGCACCTTTTTCCGCAAGTTCTCTGACTGTCGGCGCACAGGCCTCGATCCTCTGTGTGCTTTTAAGCGTATCGTTCTCACGGTCTACCGGCTGATTCATATCAACACGGCACAGTACAGTCTTGCCTTTAAGATCGAACTCGTCGATTGTATTGATTCCGAATTTCATTTTCACTCCTGTCTACAGCTTTGCAATCGCTCTAAAGTTGTTACATTTTATGAACACTTAATTTCTCTACATCGTGAGCAGCTTCCATGATGATTTCAGAGACCGACGGATGCGGATGAATCGTATCCGCAATTTCCTCAACAGTCGCTTCAGCCTTCATCGCCGCTGCGATCTCAGCGATCATATCGCTGGCATGCGGTCCGACAATGACCGCCCCAAGAATCTCTCCGGTAGCCGCTTCTGTAACAAGCTTAATGAATCCATCTGTCTGGCCGAGAATGACACTTCTGCCGTTGCCGGCTGCAGAGAAGAAACCTGTTTTTACATGAAGTCCCTTTGCTTTCGCCTCCGCCTCGGTAAGACCTACAGACGCTACCTCAGGATTGCTGTAAATAACTGCCGGAATGATGTTGTAAGCCATCGTCTTGTTTCCGCCGGCTGCATTTGCAGCTGCAACAAGTGCCTGAGCACTCGCAACATGCGCAAGCTGTGCTTTTCCTGTGATGTCTCCTATTGCATAAATATTCGGCACGCTCGTCTGAAGTGCGTCATTGACTTCAACAAATCCCCTGTCACTGACTCTTACGCCGGCTGCCTCAAGTCCGATATCCTTCGTAACAGGACGACGTCCTATTGCAACGATCACCAGATCTCCTGAAGCTTCTCCGGTCTTTCCGTTTTCATCGTAAGCAACGACCGGGCCTGCTTTGATCTCGGTCACCTTAGCGTTTACATGGATTTCTATACCCTTAGACCTGAGAACATCTGTCATAACAGCAGATGCATCTTCGTCCATCGTGTTCATGATTCTCGGAAGAGCTTCAACGATGACCACTTTCTTGCCGAAAGAATTATACAGAGTAGCGAATTCTATTCCGATTACACCGCCGCCGATGATGACTACTTTTTCCGGCAGCTTATCGCTGGAAAGAACGCCGTTCGAATTGAGGACTCCTTCCCCGTCAATTCCCGGGATCGGTATCCTTGCAGGCTCAGCACCTGTTGCAAGAATAATCTTGTCAGATGTATATTCTTTTCCGTCTACCAGAATCGTATGTGCTCCTTTCAGCACCGCTCTGCCTTTGATTATGGTTACCTTGCGGCCCTTCAGAAGCTTTTCGACTCCTCCCCGCATTCTCTTTACGACCCATTCCTTGCGGTCATAGACCTCAGAATAGTTAACGGTGAGGTTATCAACATGCACGCCTGCTCCTGCCGCTTCTTTGGCGATGGTCTCATAGATCTCCGCTGAATGAAGCAAAGCCTTGGTCGGAATGCATCCCCGGTTGAGGCATGTGCCGCCTACATCAGCACTCTCGATCACCGCAGTCTTAAGTCCGAGCTGCGCACAGCGGATAGCTGCAACATATCCACCCGGTCCGGCACCGATGACCGTCGCGTCGAAATCATATCCATCAGAACCTGTCTCCGTTTTTACCGGAGCAGCGGCAGATGCATTTTCGGAAGGAGCTGCTTCCGCGCTTCCTGCGTTCTCTGCAAGTATCGCGGATATGTCTTCTCCCGGTTCCCCTATTACAGCGATCAGTTCGGTGATCGGAACCACTTCGCCCTCACCGCGGACGATCTTCAGAAGCGTTCCGCTTGCCGGCGCGTCCATGGTGATCGTCAGTTTGTCTGTTTCCATTTCAAATAACGGTTTGCCTTCTTCGCAGGTCTCTCCTTCTTTGACGAGCCAGGACAGGATAGTTCCTTCGGTCATCTGAAGTCCCTGCTTCGGCATAATTACTTTTTCTGCCATCTCTGACCTTCCTTTTATTCCTTACAGCATTAATGTCGGTTCCTCGATGAATTCCTTTACACGTACCAGGAACTTGGCAGCCGGGCCGCCGTCTACGATCCTGTGATCATAGGAAAGCTGAACGGCCATCATCGGGCGGATCACGATTTCATCATTGACCACTACAGGTGTCTTCTTGATTGCGCCGAGTGCAAGGATGCCGCTCTCGGGAGCATTGATGATTGCTCTGAATGAATCAATTCCGAACATGCCGAGATTAGATACTGTGAACGTTCCGCCGCTCATATCATCGAGAGAAAGTTTGTTGTCCCTTGCCTTGCCTGCCAAATCCTTACACACTGCACCGATTTCATTAAGGCGCATAAGATCCGCATTCTTAAGGTTAGGAACGACAAGCCCCTGATCTACAGCGACCGCCATACCCAGATTGACATAGTCGTGATAAACGATATTGTTTCCGTCAATCGAAGCATTCATGATCGGGAACTCCATAAGAGCTCTGCTGACAGCATACATAACGATATCGTTATAGGAGACTTTGATGTCTTTCTTCTTATAAGCCGCTCTAAGTGCAGCAGCATTGGTCATATCAACAGATACAAGATGCTGTGCCTGTGCCTGTGTATTAAGATTGTTGACCATGCGCTCAGCAATGATCTTGCGCATTCTGCTCATCGGCTCAACGCGTGTTCCTCTCACAGCTCCGCCGGCAGCGACTGCTTCTGCTCTCTGTGCAACAATAGCCATAATGTCATCTTTAACGATCTTGCCGTGCGAACCTGTACCTTTCGCCTCAGAGAGATCTACGCCTTCGATCGCAGCGACTTTCTTTGCAAGCGGTGTTGCCTTGATGACCGGTTCAGCCGGTGCAGGTACATAGTTCAGAACGTCCCTCTCAATGACCAGGCCTTCCGGTCCGCTGCCCGGGATATCCAGAACATCAAAGCCCTTTTTACCTGCCGTCATTCTTGCGCGAGGGGTTGAAAACTTGCGAGCGCCGTCAGCCTTTGTCTGCAGCTTGGCAGGAGCCGACTGAACTGCAGGTGCTGTCGCTTCCGGAGCGGAAGCAGTCGGTGCTGCGGCAGCCGCCGTCTGGTCACCAAGGAGAGCTGAAATATCTTCACCGGGTGTCCCTATGATACCGATGAGTTCTGTGATGGGGACAACATCACCTTCGCCATGCACGATCTTCAGGAGTGTTCCGCTGGCAGGAGCATCCATCGTGATCGTGAGTTTGTCTGTTTCCATTTCGAATAATGGTTTGCCTTCTTCGCAGGTCTCACCTTCCTTGACAAGCCAGGACAGGATAGTCCCTTCCGTCATCTGGAGCCCCTGTTTAGGCATTATTACTTTTTCTGCCATGACTGTACCCTCGCTTTTTATAATCTATACAGAGATGCCTTTGCTGCCTCAACGATCTCGGCTACCTGAGGAGTTGCCTCATTTTCGAGATTGAGTGCGAACGGAAGCGGGCACATCTTGGTTCCGAGACGGATCGGTGCATGATCAAGATACGGGAATACACGTTCCGATATCTCGGCTGCAACTTCAGCACCCCAACCGGCTGTTCTGTGTGCTTCATGAACTATAACGAGGCGGCCTGTCTTCTTTACGCTCTCAGCAATCGTTTCATAGTCGAACGGTACAAGGGTCCTCGGATCAATAACTTCCGCAGAGATACCCTGCTTCTCAAGCTCGGCAGCAGCCTCAAGCGCGCGTGATACATAGAGCAGGTTCGCTACGATCGTAACATCCTTGCCTTCCTTCACTACTTTGGCCTTTCCGAACGGGATCATGAAATCCGGATCATCGGGAACTTCGAACTTCTTGCTGTAGAGTGCCTTATGCTCGAAGAACATTACCGGGTTGTCGTCCCTGATTGCTGTACGCAGCAGACCGGCTGCATCCTCTCCTGTAGAGGGGCAGGCGACCTTAAGGCCCGGGATGTGCATGAAGAAAGTCTCAACAGACTGGCTGTGAGTAGCTGCGTTGCCGCGTCCGATTCCCTGCTGTCCTCTGATGACCATCGGGATCTTGGCCTTGCCGCCGAAAATATATCTGGTCTTAGCTACCTGATTAAGAATCTGGTCCATGCAGACGAACGTGAAGTCCATATACATCAGCTCAACTACCGGGCGCATACCGGTGCAGGCTGCTCCGAGACCTGCTCCGATCATTTCCTGTTCAGAAATTGGTGTGTTAAAACATCTGTCAACGCCGAACTTATCCGCGAGACCTCTGGTGCATCCGAAAATACCGCCAAGGACTTCAACATCTTCACCCATTACGAAGACTCTGCTGTCTCGCTCCATCTCTGATGACAATGTGTCTCTGATTGCCATCGCATATGTTTTTTTACTCATTTGATATTCCTCCTCGCTTCAGATCAATCGCCTTCGTAGAACACATCATCCATCAGGTGAGCCGGATCAGGATCCGGGCTGTTAAGTGCAAATTCAGCTGCCTTTTCCATCTCTTCGATCGTATCCGCCTTGATCTTTTCAAGCTCTTCCATGGTAGCCCATTCTCTCTCTACGATTTCCTTGGCAAAGTGGTCAATGGCGTCTCTCTCTTTCCATTTGTTGACTTCTTCACGTGTACGATACGGTTCCGGATCTCCTGTCCAGTGTCCGCGGTAACGGCAGGTCTTGACCTCGACCAGAGACGGTCCTTTGCCGGCAATGGCATCTTCCTTGGCTTTCAGGAATGCCTGATCAATATCGAATACATCATAGCCATCAACGATATAGCCGGGGATGCCGTATCCGGCAGCACGATCTGCGATATTCGGTGTCGCGGTAGATTCTGACAGCGGTACGGAAATGCCGTATCCATTATTCTCGCAGACAAAAATCACGGGAAGTTTGTGGACTGCAGAGAAGTTGATTGCTTCATGGAAAGTGCCTTCATTGGAAGCTCCGTCTCCGAAGAAGGAGACTGCAACGTTCTTTCTGTTCTGCATTTTGATAGAAAGAGCAGCACCTGTTGCGATCGGGATACCACCGCCGACTATAGCGTTGGCGCCGAGGTTGCCCTTCGTAAGATCAGCTATATGCATGGAACCGCCGCGGCCTTTGCAGTATCCGGTCGCTTTGCCCATCAATTCGGCGATAGCCAGATCGAGCTGAGCACCCTTGGCGATGCAGTGTCCATGTCCTCTGTGGGTACTCGTAATATAATCATCATCAGTAAGCGTTGAGCAGACTGTTGCCGCGCATGCTTCCTCGCCTGTATAAAGGTGAACGGATCCGCGAAGCTTGTTCTCTTCAAACAATTTATATGCCTTTTCTTCAAATGCGCGGATCTTGCACATTGTTGTGTAGATCCATAAAGCACGGGATTTTTCCATCTTAATTCTCCTTCCTGTCATCAGATCTCTTTGAACTTGCCGATTCCAAGGTACTTGTTCGTCTCTGCTGTACCCTCTTCTCTGGTCTTCTGCATTCCCATTGCAGCTCTGATACCATCAATCGTTTCAGGAATGGTGACCGACTCCTGCGGAATGTTGATCGCATACATAATGTCATTTCCGGATTCTACGATCGAATCCTTCCAGATAGCGATCTCATACATATCTCCGCGGCGGTTGCCAAGGTCACGTGCGTATTTGAACAGGGAAGCATTTCCCTTGAATCCCTCATCGATGGAGACCATTCTGATGCGGGGATGCTTGCTGAACACTTCAAGAGCTTCCTCTTTAGTGATCTTTCTGCCGTCCTTAGCCGTTGCAAGAACAGTAATGATATGACCATGGGTCACCGGTGTGTGAACGAGAATACCTGTAGCATTTACGTGCGGCATGATCGTCATCAGATCTACTGCCTGGTGAGTAGGAGCCTTGTCCATCTGCAGCGCGTTCGTAAGTCCGCGATGATAATCGCCGGGGTCAGCTACACGACGGATGATCGTGATTGCAACTTTCTCGATACCGAATGCTCTGTCGAGTGCATCCACTGTACGGATAAGGCCTGTTGTATTGCAGCTGGTGAGCTTTAAGTAGTCCTGACCGATACCCTTTTCAAAATTCGCATAGCCATGGAAGAAAACATCTGCCACGGAATTCTTTTCACCACCCTGGAAGATAGCCTTTACGCCATACTTTTCATAATAGTTGGCCTTATTGGAAGCGCCGACGCCGCCCGGTGCTGAATCGAGCATGATATCGACATTCTTGCACAGATCCTCGAATGTACCTGCAACAGGGATCTTCTTGGCATCGAATGCTGCCTTGTCAGCTCCGTCGACCAGATACAGTTTGTACTCGACGCCATTAGCTCCGATCATATCCCTCTCTCTGAGTGCCTGGAGAGAAAGAGTCGGCGCAAGGTCAGCGATGCCGACAAGTTCCATATCACCCTGCATTGCGACACCATCTGCAAGTCTCTGTCCGATCGTGCCGTATCCTGCTACACCTACTTTGATCTTTGCCATTTTATTGTTCCCCTTTCATTTTTATTTTTAGAGTTAATGTTTTTTGGTTCTTCTTTAATACTAATTTATACCGATAATCGATTATTGTCAATACTAAAGCCTGTTTTTACGCATTTTTAAGGATAAATAATCGATTATCGGTATTTTATATTCACATAATCGATTGTGTCCTTTTCCGCCGGCCGGCAAGATATTCCTCAAAACGCTCCAACGTCAGATTGGCTATAAGCTCATGGGGAAAATCCAACTCGTCAATCAGCTTCATCATGGCGGTGACATTTCCGACCATCGTGTGAAAATGCGCATCGCTGCTGATGACGACTCTCTGACGATGTTTCCTGCACAGCATGATCAATTCATTCATGCCGGGAGATGCATATAATCCGGATGCTATACGATTGTTGTTGAGCTCGCAGAGCTTGTCATTCTTCTTCGCCGAAAGTACCAGCGCTTCGAGATCGCAGGGTACTTTCGGATCATCCGGATGGCCGATCACATCGATCCAGGGGTTCTCCATCAGTCTGATATACGCTTCGGTATTTTCCTTACTGTTCCCTATCTGAATGCCTATTCCGCCGAGTGAGTGAAAGCTTGCAATTGCATATTCAGTCACCCTGAGAAACGTGTCCGGAATATCAATCTCACCGGCTGTGTTTAAAATGTTGGCCTCAATCCCCTTATAAACACGGATTCCGTCTACCTCCGGCGGCACCATACGCTGACTGTGGGGAGTATACTCCGGAGCCCCACCGATCAGGGCCGGTCCATGCTCGGTCAGACACATTCCCTTCATGCCGCGCTCTTTTGCTGCCGCCGCATTCTCTGAAAGTGTCGACCAGGCATGACCGGAAATAACGGTATGAGTATGAGTATCCACTTCTACAAGAGGGAAGTTATACTGTTTCATTCCGACTTCCTTCCATTGATTTTCTCTGCTGCGAGTTTAATTCCGGAGATAATACGGTTATAGCCTGTACAGCGGCAGATATTTCCTTCAATTCCGGTCCTTATCTGAGCCTCCGTCGGATTCGGGAACTCATCAAGAACAGCCTTCGCGGAAAGTACCATGCCCGGAATGCAGTATCCGCACTGTACTGCTCCGACTTCAACGAACGCTTCCTGAATAGGATGGAGACGTTCATCGGTCTGCATTCCCTCAATTGTGAGGATCTCATGCCCGTCAGCTTCATTGGCAAGGACGAGACAGGAATTGAAAGGATGTCCGTCGAACAAGATCGTGCAGGCACCGCATTCTCCTTCATCGCAGCCTTCCTTTGTACCGGTCAGATGAAGTTCATCTCTCAGAAATTCAACAAGCGTCATGTTGACCGGAACAGTACGGACATATTCTTTTCCGTTGACTATGGTAGTCAGTTCATATGTCTTCATCGAATTCCTTCTCCTTTCTGTGCACGGTCCGCTGCAATCCGGAGCACTCTCGGAACAATTGTCTTCAGTACATCTCTGCGGTATTGCTCGGTGCAGCGCCAGCTGCTTCTCGGGCGAGCTTCTTTCGAAGCAGCGACTCCGGCAGCAAGCAGATTTTCTTCATCCGGTGCTTTTCCTTCAAGTACAGCCTCCGCTTCCCTTGCTCTCATCGGGACCGGAGCACATGTCGTAAGGGATATCCTGACGTCTCTGCAGAGACCGTCTCCATCGATATACATGGAAGCAGAGGCACCGAGAAGCGCCAGATCCATTGCATTTCTGCGTGTAAACTTAATATATGCGGAACCTTTTCCCTTATCAGGAAGAATTATTTTCTCGAGAAGTTCGCCTTTTTCCAGTACGGTTCTTTTCGGACCGAGGAAGAATTTCTCTGCCGGCACCTCACGTCTTCCGTCAGGACCTGCAATAACTGCGACTGCGTCAAGTACGAGCAGCGGTCCGAGTGTATCAGCAGAAGGTACAGCGTTGCACATATTTCCGCCGACAGTCCCGCGATGGCGGATCTGCACGGATCCTACCTGACTGGCACCTTCGCAGAGGGCAGCAAAGTGCTCTCTGATCACAGGTGATCTGTCAAGGAAATGGTGGGTCGTCAGAGCACCTACCTCCAGACGATCCCCGGGATAATAGTCGAAACCTTTCAGCTCATTAAGCTTCTTGATATCTACAAGAACCGGTCTTGTTTCAAACGATCCATGCATATCAACATACACGTCTGTTCCGCCTGCGACGACTTTACATTCATCGCCTTTTTGAGCAAGTATACTTATTGCCTCCTCAAGGCTTTCCGGTATCAGAAGATCAAATTCCGGTAACATATCAGCGTGCCTCCTTTCCCTTCAGACTATCTGCATAGTTCCTGGTCGTCATTGCGGCAGCCTCATCTGCGTATGCGCCTTCCTGAATAGCCTTCAGAACTTCATCACATTTGAGAGGTATGCTCTTCAGACGGTTTCCGATCGCTCTCGATACGGCAGCACTGATTGCTGCTGCCGGCGGCACAACAGGCGGCTCACCGATTCCTCTTGCTCCGTATTCATTGTTGGAAACAGGGTTATTGATCAGTGCGACCTTAAGGTTGTAATCGGCATCCTGGGCAGTAGCGACTTTAAAGTCGACCATATTGCCGTTTTTCAGATGACCCTTATCATCTATGATCATCTCCTCCAGCATGCAGTGAGACATGCCCATGGATACCGCTCCTTCTACCTGCTGAGTACACGTCATGGTATTGATAGCCTGACCTACATCCTGTGCAGCGGCATAATCTATGATCTTGATCCTGCCCGTCTGCGGGTCGACCTCGACTTCACATGCATGAGAGGCCCAGAACCACTGAACTGTAGGCTTTGTGGAGAAATGTGTATTCGGATCCGGCTTATCCCAGATATCTGACGTTGTATAAAGACCAATTCCGAGAACAGGTTCCTGTTCTTTCATCAGTGAAGTCTTTCCGATATCCTTGACCGCCAGCTCCTCTCCCGCAGGACCATGGAGGACACCATTGCTGAATGTGACTTTATCAGCCTCTGTCTTCCAGCTTATCGCAGCCAGACCGCGCAGCTGCCTGATCACATCATCAGCGGCCTTCACGGCTGCATTTCCGACATGGAATGTGAGGCGGCTGCCTGTTGTTGTCTTCTCATACGGTGTGTACATCGTATCGACCGGCATCGTCAGAACATCTTCATATGGTATGCCAAGCCGCTCCGCCACAAAGGATGTGACGACCGAGTAAGCTCCCTGGCCAAGTTCCATTCCGCTCTGAAGCACCTGAACGCTTGCGTCATCATTGAATTTAAGTATCACGGAGGAAGTGGAAGGTGTTCCTGTAAGCTTGATACCGGTCGCTATACCCTTAGCCCGCCACTTGCCATCCGAAGTCACCACTCTCTTCCAGCTGTCGTTATTCCATCCGATCAGCTCAGCGGCCGCTTTCAGACATCTCTCCGCTCCGACTTCGGGAAGTACTTCTCCTGTAGCGGAGACATCTCCTGTATGATAGAGGTTCATCAGACGGAACTCATACGGATCCATGCCGATTTCTTCTGCCAGCAGATCCATCTGGTTTTCGAAAGCAAATGTATATTCGGGCATGCCGAATCCTCTGTAGGCTGATGTGATCTGTCTGTTCGTCGCCACAGTGTATCCGTCGATCCATACATTGGGGATTTTATAAGAAGTGATCGCCGCAAATCCGGCATTGTAATTAATTCTCGGACCTGTTGTGGAGTACGCGCCTGTATCAAAGTAATTCTCGATCTTCTGCGCAACCATCTTTCCATCCCGGTTGCAAGCACTCTTGATCTTAATGACCGTACTTCCTCTGACGCATCCCGCAAGATACTCTTCATTTCTGGAATAAGAAATCTGTACCGGTTTTCCTCCGGTACGCAGCGCAAGCATCGCTGCAAGCGGCTCCAGTTTGAGCTCGTACTTTCCGCCGAACCCGCCGCCTATATATGTACAGATAATATGGACCTGCGACTGTTTCATATCCAGAAGACCGGCAAGCTGCTTGCGGATCATGAAGGGACTCTGTGCCGGAGACCATATTGTCATTCTTTTCTTCGATTTATCATATTTCGCTGTTGCGACATGCACCTCGATCGTGCTGTGATTGATGTTGGCAGTACGATAGGTATTCTCTATAACTACATCCGCTTCAGCAAACCCTTTTTCCACATCACCATGGCGAAGAGGGAAGTAGTCGCACAGGTTCGTCCCATCTACGCCGGTAAAATCAGAGGAATGCTTATAATCAGACCATGTGTCATGCACAAGAGGCGCACCCGGCTGCATAGCTTCATAGGGATCGATCACGTGATCCAGTACCTCATATTCAACGACGACTTTCTTAGCCGCCAGCTTAGCCGCTGCCTTTGTCTCAGCGACCACCGCAACTACCGGCTCACCGTTGTATCTCACCTTATCTACAGCGAGGACAGGCTGATCTGCAATGAAGGCACCGAAGCGTCTGTCCGGAAGATCCTTTCCGGTGACTACGAATCGGACACCGGGAACTGCTTCCGCTGCAGACAGATCATAAGAAAGTATTTTGGCGTGGGCATGTGGAGACAGATAAACTGCGCCGTATAACATATCCGGCAATTCAATATCCGGACCGAACACAGCTTCTCCGGTCACTTTTTCCAATGCATCCTTACGGACAAGCGGGCGGCCAATATACTTGTAATTGCCCATTACACCTACTTCACCTGCATTCTCAATGACAACGTCCATGTCTGTAAGTGTAGACGCCTTTACATCAGGTACTGTCAGAAAACTCTCTGCATTGATCTGTCTGGGTTCAGCGTATTCCAGCTTATTCTCATTCAGATCCTCTGCAGAAGTTTTTTTCATTTTCTGCAATTCCATATTTCCTCCCATTACTTACAAGTCTATTCTCGAGATTTCCATGAATCATTACTGGCCATTTATTTCTCGACAGTCATTTCCTGCTTCTAACAAATAATTGAAAAGCGGTTTATTTTATGCAATAATACTTCAAAGTATCTACTCTATTCGTCCTTAGTTATTGGACATATTCATTCGAAGTATATTAAAGAAAAGTAATCAAAAAGTTAAATACAATTGTTATGAAGAACAGTGACAGAACGAAAAAAATTCAGGAAAAAGAAACCCTTCGCAGTAACATACGCAGCCATATTCTGCAAGGCATTATGGACGGCACCTTTAAAGCAGGGGAACGGATCGTTGAGACCCGGCTTGCCAAAGAACTGGATGTCTCTCAGGCCCCGGTGCGGGAAGCTATCCTGGAGCTGTCCGTCATGGGACTGCTTGAGGAAAAGCCCTATTCCGGCACTTTTGTAAGAGCGATCACTTCGGAAGATCTTGCAGATATTTTTCACTGCAGAGCCATCATTGAAGAGTATTCCGTGCGGGAAGCGACCAGAAAAATCACAGCTTCACAGCTTCAAGTTCTGACGTCGCTCCTCAATGAAATGGAAAAATGTGATAGTATTTCCTATCTGACAGATTTAGACAAGCGCTTCCATGAAGCAATAATGGATGCCGCAGGAAGCGCTGCCATGAAGAAACTCTGGCTCAGTCTGCATATAACCGAATGGACTTATGTGTCCGCCTCAAGTAGTGCCTTGTCCATTGATGAGATCGTGAGCCAGCACAGAAACATATATAATTACATAAGTGCAGGCGACGCACGAAGCGCAGGTGCTTATATGTTTCTTCACATTAAACATTTTGGCAATGAACTGGTACAGCTCTATTTAAACGATAATGATCTTTCCGGTCAGTCTGTCACCTGATATCCGTTCAATTCCGGATGTTTGTTTTCTTTCATTTCTGTTCTTTGTTTTTTTTCAGATATTCTGTTATCTCCTCTGCGAATCCGTGAATATGGAGATGCATCAGTGCCCCTGCCGTATGCCCCTGCCCTGCGACAATGAATTGAAGGATTGTCCTGTGCTCATCCGCAAGCTGTTTGGGTGTCTTTGACGTATTCAGAATCGACTGGTAAGTCCACTGCGTCACATGCAGGCTTTTCCAACACCGCAAGAGAGCCTCCGAACCGGAGGCTCTGAGTACGCTCTCATGAAAGGCTCTGTCGATCTCGGCGAAATCCTCTCTGTTTTCACATGCCTCCATTTTTTTCACGGTTTCTTCTATCTCTTTAAACGACTCCTCTGTGCCATATTCACACGCCCTCTGGGCTGCATATTCCTCGATAAAAGCACGGACATTATAAATATCCGATACTTCATCCGGGGAGACATTCCTGACAAAGGTACCTGAAAAAGGTCTTTCTTCAAGTATCCCCATCATTGCTAGTTCAAGGACGGCCTCTCTGACAGGCGCCTGGGATACTGACAATTCTTTGCAGAGACGTGTCTCCACGATTCTTTCGCCAGGCTTGTAAACTCCCTCACTAATTCTTTTCTGGATGATCATACTGATCTGAGATCTTAGTGTTTCTCTACCGTTATTCATACAAGCACCGCCCTTGTCCTGTTTGTTTTATTCCTCAGGAAGATTCCAGTCGAAGAAATCCCAGTACGGTTCACTGATTCTTCTTGAGAAGTCATCCATGTCCACTTCGGACCAGTCATAAACGCCCTTGCCTGACTTGACACCGAATTCTTTTTTCTCATAAAGTTCACGGATCATAGGCATTGCCGAATCAGCATTGCACAGATCTTTGAACAGATAATTCTCAATGTCATAGTTCAGGTCTACGCCTGAATTGTCGATATGTTCAAAAATTCCGATCTTGGTATACCGAGGCATGAAACTGTACATCGCAGCTTTATCCACATCTCTCGGAGAGGCGATGCCTCTCTCGACGATATTGATTGCCTCGCGGAACAGGGCATGCTGAAGACGGTTCGCAATATATCCGGGTGCATTCTTCTTAAGGATAACGACCTTACGACCGACTGATTCAAGAAGTTCAGAAGCCCTCTCCGCAACACCGGGAGCTGTCTTCGCACTCTTAACGACCTCAAAATAAGGAATCAGGTGCGGCGGGAAGAAAGGATGTGCCACGATCATCCTGTCAGCAAACTTCGTCAGACCGGAGACAAGGTCATCTGCCGACATGGCTGAGGATGTGGAAATAATAGCAAACGGATCTTTCACATATTTTTCGATTTCAGCATAAATGCTGTGCTTGACCTGGACATTTTCAAATGCGCATTCAAACACACAGTCAGCATCTGCTATCTCTGTATAATCCTGTGTATATTTCAGCAGGCTCTTGCATGCTGCGAACTGCTTCTCCGTTACCAGACCGCGGTCCATAAGAGCTTTATAAAATACGTCATACTGTTTGGCACTCTTTTCCTGAAGCTCATCATTTACAGCATACAAAGTTGTAGGATATCCGTTTCCGGTAAACATGACGGCTATTGACGTGCCGATCATGCCTGTGCCGATAACAGCAATTTTTTCCTTACTCATACCTATTACCTCTCTCTTTTGCGCAAGATATAGTCATAGCACTTACGAACATTGTTCGTCTGAATATATTCCATACATTCCGGCTGTCCAATATCGACCGGGCAGCGATCGGCAAAACTGATTCTCTCTACGCATTCTTCCTTGGACCATCCCTTTGTAATACCATCGGAGACTGCAGCGAGCCAGTCATAGAGGAACTGCTTGTTCTCAGCTATGCACTCTTTACCCTTGACCGGACCATGACCCGGGATAATAAAGTCCACGTCAAGGCCCTGAAGCCAATCGAGACTTGCGAACAGCTGGTCAAAATCAACTGAATGCAGCCAGATCTGGCAGTCGTTAAAAATGTTATCGCCGACGAATACAACGCGCTCTTCCGGAACAAGGATGCTGGTCTGCTCCGGAGAATGACCCGGTGTATGGAAGCATTCGAAAGTATGATCTCCAAGCTTAAGTGTCAGTCTGTCATTAAATGTAATATCCGGTGTCGCAATGATATACTCTTCTTCCGAGGGCATCCGATCAAGTGCATCCGGATCCTGTCTCTGAATAATATCCACGTTGTAATCGTGTGTTGTCATATTAAATGAGGGCGGGATCTTGAAGAACGTATCCAGGATCTTCTCCTGTCCGATAATCGTAGCTCCGGCCTTCTTCAGCCAGTGATTGCCGAAAATATGATCAATATGAGATTCTGTATTGATCAGATATTTTACGCTTCCGACTTTTTCCTGTGCAAATGCGATCATCTGCTCCAGATTGGTGATCCACTGGGCTGTATCGATGAATACAGCACCTTCGCTTGTGAGAACGATGCTCGGATCGCATCCTCTGATCTCGGTTTCTGTATAGACATTCTTTGTTATCTGCTTCATAGTGTTCCCTTTCTGCTTTTATTTACTTTTCCATCTCATCAATGATCTTGTCGATTTCATCGAGAATGATCTGCGGTGTTCTTGCTCTCATCATGTAATACGGAGCACTGGAAGCGAATTTCGCGCAGAATGCACCTCTTGCCTGACGGCGTTCGTCTGTATCCACGATCGGCATGACCAGTCCGTCTTCACCGCTCAGAAGCTGGTTAAGACCGAAGAAATTCATCAGAGAATGATAGCTCTGATAAGCAGCCTCGAACTGTCCCATTTTCGTTACCTGTGTTGCAAAGTGACCGTCTATGCAGGGCAGAACCGCAAGGTCCATATGGGCCGGCTCAAATGTCTGGGGCATCTCAGGCTCTTTGTCGAAGAATTTTGCTACACCTTCATCCTGGTCAGCAAGGTCACTTCTCTCCGTTCCTTTCGCTCTCTTGCGAACATAAACATTCTTGGAGCCATACAGGAACAGACCGTCTTCATCGGTGATCGTGGTTTCGGTCGAGAATACCTTAGCGCCTCTTCTGCAGCCCTCAAGCTGTGTCATGGACTTGCCGTGGTTGTTCTCTCCGCCTACAAGAAGGATCATCTTCCCTCTGTAGAGGATGCTAGAGGAATGGAAAGGATGAAGTCCGCATTTGTCCATCTCGTTGGCCATCATTGTGACCATGATCTTATTCAGCTCGCCTTCTTCCCAGAAGCCCGTAAGCACAAGCTGCTCTCCGTCATACTTGATTGATTTCGGCTGCTCGTCATAGAGCCAGAGAATGTCAGCCTTATCCTTTGTGATCACGCTGGATTCCTTGACATCACCCAGACGATAGTTCATGAAAGATGCATCTTCTACGATGCGGCTTCTCTCCGGTCCGCCTACTACATCGAATCTAAGGACTGCCTTGCTGCTGTTTAACTGTGCTGAAAACATTTTATTCCTCCCTTCGTACATTTGCTGATTACAGTGTTGTGATCGGACGAGACTGAAGCATGTAGAGCCTTCCGTTCTCGATAGCCCACTCTACATCCTCAGGCTTTCCGTAGAACGCCTCAATTTTATTTGCAACATCTATCAATGCACGCTGTTCTTCCTTTGTAAGGACAGGAGCTTCTCTCAGTTCTTCCGGAACTTCGACTTCCTTGGATCCGCCTCTTTCAGATGCTCTGATCACCATCGTCTCCTTCTCGGAGATGTATTCTGTAGTCACCTCACCTGTCTTCTTATTGATCCACAGATTATCCGGAGTCACCATGCCGGAAACAACAGCTTCGCCAAGTCCCCAGGCTGCCTCAAGCATGATCTCATCCGGGTTTTTGGTGACAGGGTTGACTGTAAAGAGCACACCGGCCTTGTCCGCATTGACCATCTTCTGTACAACAACAGCGATGGAAACATCACTTTCCTTAAAACCTTTTTCCCTGCGATAGAAGATGGCGCGATCATTATAAAGAGAAGCCCAGCATTCCTTTACGAACCTGATAAGGTCTTCTTCTCCGATAACAAAAAGGAATGTTTCCTGCTGACCTGCGAAGGAAGCATCATCAAGATCCTCCGCAGTTCCGCTGGATCTGACTGCTACCGGTCCATTATGGAACTCTGCATAATACTCTTTAAGCTCCGACGCAATATCTTCCGGCATTTCTGTCTCTACGATCAGATCGCGGATCTCCTTTGACTTATCAATAAGCTCGGATGTCTTCTGAAAATCGATTTCTTCAATCATGGAAAGGATTTTGTCTCTCAGACCGGTCCCTGTCATGAATTTAGTGAAAGTCTCAGCTCTCACGATGAAACCTTCGGGAACATTGAGTCCCGCTCTGTACATCCTGCAGAGGCTCGCACCCTTGCCGCCCGCTGAAAGAGCAAGTTCTTCATCCGGAATTACATCAAACCATGCTACGTGTTCCATTTTTCCTCCCTTATAAGCCTTTGATAAAAGGGCAGCCCCGTCGCTGTATTCCAGGTCTGCCCTTTGCTTTCTTGTGACAGGCTTATCTAATTAATGTCATAAAAACCTATTACAATCCGTTTCCTATATTTGCAAGTAGTTATATGTTTCAGCCAATGATCTCTACTGTTCCGGTCGTACCGTCAACTCTGACCATATCGCCTGTCTTGATCAATGTTGTCGCCTTTCTTGTTCCGACCACGCACGGGATACCGAACTCTCTGGAGACAACTGCCGGATGAGAAAGAGCTCCGCCTGTATCAGTAACGAGAGCACCAATCTGGGAGAAGCATACGACCCATGCCGGATTGGTCATCTTGCAGACCAGGACCTCGCCCTTCTTGACCTCATCAAGATCTTTCGGTTCCGTAATGAATCTGGCCTTGCCTTCATATACACCAGGATATCCCGGGATGCCCTTGAGAACGGTCTTGGAAGCCTTTTCCTTGCTCTTCAGTTCTGCCTGCTCAGCCTCAAAGCGCTGCGGGTATCCCCAGAGGGTCTTGTACGGCTCTTCATAGACCTGCCAATATGTAGCTGTTCCGTACCATTCTCTCGGCTCACGTTTCTTAGCCGCTTCCATCTCAGCTCTGTTCTTTGCAGCGATTTCCTTTGCGGGATAGTTCGGATCAACACCGGCACATCTTACATCATTGTAGCCAAGCATAAAGATATCTTCAGGATCATCGAGGATTCCGGCCTTTACGTACATCTTGCCGATTCCGAGGAACATCAGTCTCATATGGCTGAAGATTCCCTGATCAAGATAGAAGTGATGGTCCGGAGTGATCGGAGCCATCTGTACGCACAGATGAAGGAGATGACGCATCTTCTCAAGCTTTTCAGGATCGCTGATCTTCGCATACAGATTATTGATTGCCTCTTCCTGATCTCTTCTGCAGGCTTCGTACTGAGTCGGGAAATCATAATCACTCTTGAGGTAATCCTTGATCGTATCGATCATCGGTGTCGGATCCTCGTAGACTGTTTTATAGATGTATTCATGTGTGTAAAGGGCGTGGAATCCGTACTCCTTTCTGTATGCATCGAGCATCTCTTCGAACTGCTTTCCTGCCTTGCTCTCATCGAGCTTCTTCATGATCACTTCCTTCTCGTTCTCTGCAAAGAGCTTTGAAAGGTCAGCGTCATTCTTTACAAATTCTTTCATCTTCCAGAGTTCACGGAGGGAATCCCAGTTGCGGTCCTGAGTAGAAACATTGATTTTTCCTACTTCATCATCAACGCTTCCGATCAGTTCGGCATAATAGTCAACGAAGTCAGAAGATGCCTTGAACTGAGCCAGATTAATGATCCAGTGAATCTTAAAGGCTCTTTCCTGCATGTCAAGACAGTCTTCCATATGGATAAGGGCTTCCGGAATCGTAGCTTCATCAAAATTGAAATCAAGCATTTTTTTCCAGTAGCTCTTGATTTCCGGAATATATTCATTCTTCCAGATGTCATAGAATTTTTCAGCATAAATCGGCATCAGCTTTCCGTAATAATTAAACAGACTTCCTGCCTGCTCAGGTTTTACCTTGGGCGGTACGACTGCCGTATACAGATAAGTACCTACTCTCTTGCCGAGCCACTCACTGCCGATCGGAGCGCCAAATCTGCGGTACATATACTCACATGTCGGTCCCCACCAACCATTGCAGTCGAAGTACAGAGGAGAAAGAGGATTCGGGCAATGCAGGTCATCATAGAACCAGAATAAGCCCTTTTCTTCCTCGTTCTTGAAGTCAAATTTCACTTCATCGTTTTCTCCGAAATACGTTGCCAATACCTTGTTGCTGTCACTCATGGTATTACCTCCTGTTAATTAGTTGATAATCGATGATTTTTCCGAAATTTTCAAGTTTTACCTTGATTTAGACCCATTATAACAGCATATAATCGATTATGCAACTCATATAATCGATTATTATACTTTTTTTATAATTCACGAACGACGTGCGGCCGGATCCCGCCGAGTCAAATATGTCATAACACCCATTAAAAAAAACGGGGTCTTTCTTTGCATAAAAAAACCCCCATGCTGTTAAAGAAATAACAACATGGGGAATCTCTGAATCCGCGCTTCGTCACGCAAGCGAGACTTGAATCAAATATATAAAATTATGTTTTTCCGCTTCAATCAATCTTCTCTTATCCTGCCGCGGCGACAGCCTCAATCTCAACTTTCGCGCCTTTCGGAAGAGCTGCTGCCTGAAACGCTGCCCTGGCCGGATACGGTTCACTGAAAAACTCCGCATAAACTGTGTTCATATCGGAAAAATCAGAGATATCCGCAAGCAGGACCGTTGTCTTGACGACCGCAGACATATCCGTTCCGGCTGCCTCAAGAATAGATTTAATATTCTCAAGACTCTGTCTTGTCTGCTCCTTAATTCCCTCTCCTGCAAACACACCTGTTGCCGGGTCGATCGGCAGCTGGCCTGATACATAGATAATATTTCCCGCCCTGATTCCCTGTGAGTACGGTCCGATAGCCGCAGGTGCTTTCGATGTGCTGATAGCCTTATTGCCCATTATTATCCTCCTTTATTTCCCATTGAAACGAATAAATCACGCATGAAACAGAGTTCCCGTCCTGCCGGCAATACCGTCTCTGGCCTTTTCCAGAAGCGTTATGAGTGAGCATCTCCCCGGCTTTGATTCCACAAACTCCACTGCCGCCTGGACTTTCGGCAGCATCGAACCCGGAGCAAATTCTCCGGCTTCAATATACCTGTGTGCCTCCTCCGGCGTTAATTCGGAGAGCCATTCCTGATCCGGTCTGCCAAAATGCACGGCAACTTTTTCCACAGCCGTAAGGATAATCAGAACATCCGCGTCCAACTGCTCAGCCAGTTTTTCCGCAGCGAAATCCTTGTCTATAACGGCGGCTGCTCCTTTCAGGTGATGACCTTCCGTCTTAAAGACCGGTATTCCTCCTCCTCCGCAGGCTATGACGACGTGGTTCGTCTCTACCAGCGCACGAATCGTGTCGATTTCAACGATCGATATAGGTCTTGGAGAAGCGACAACACGTCGATAACCTCGTCCTGCATCCTCCATCACCTGATAATCTCGTTCTCGCACAAGTGTCTCCGCCTCTTCTCTCGTCATGAAAGCTCCGATCGGCTTTGTCGGATTGGAAAATGCCGGATCATGCGGATCTACTTCCACCTGAGTCAGCACCGTCGCACACCCTATCTCAATGCCGCGGTCCAGAAGTTCTTCGCGCAGCGCATTCTGAAGATCATATCCTATGTATCCCTGACTCATTGCGACACACACAGACAAAGGACACGTGATGTATTTTTCCGGATTGGAACGGGTCAGTTCAGTCATGGCCTTCTGGATCATTCCGACCTGCGGCCCGTTCCCGTGCGCAATAACAAGTTCATCCCCCTCTTCAATCAGGTCCGCGATTGCGGAGGCAGTCTTCTTAACTGCTGCCATCTGCTCAGGCAGATTTTTTCCGAGAGCGTTTCCTCCGAGTGCCAATACAATTCTCTTACCCATAGTCCCCTCCTACTTCGCAGCATATTCTCACTGCAGATGCCTTGCCTCTGCTCTCTCCCACAATACTTTCAAAGTCTCTGCCGGATCCTTCTGTTTTGCAAGGAAGATCATCGCCGCGATAATGTACGGCTTGTAACTCGCTTCCTTATATAGAGGATCCCGATAGCGATCGAACACACTTGCATCCACTTCACCCTTTTCACAGGAAACCCCCGAAATATCAGCCGGCAGGCAATGCAGATAGAGGGCTTTCCCTTCTTTGGTCGTGGACATCAGTTCCTCTGTGCAGCTCCAGTCCTTATGCTCCGCATTCTGTGTAAGAAGCTCTTTCTCAAGAGCCTTGATTCCCTCCTGATCGCCTTTGGAATAAAGGTCTGTTCTCTTCTCCATAGCGGCGAAAGGGGCCCAGCTCTTCGGGTATACAATGTCCGCATCTTTGAAGGCTTCCGCCATGCTGTTCGTCTTCCGGAAACTTCCTCCGGTCTTTTCGGCGTTGGCTTTCGCGACCTCCTCCACTTCAGGCATCACTTCATATCCTTCCGGATGAGCCAGGACGACATCCATGCCGAATCTTGTCATCAGTCCGATGACTCCCTGCGGAACTGAGAGAGGTTTGCCATAACTGGGAGAATACGCCCATGTCATAGCGACCTTCTTTCCCTTAAGATTCTCCACGCCTCCGAATGTATTGATGATATGAAGCATATCTGCCATACACTGAGTCGGATGATCAATATCGCACTGCAGATTCACCAAAGTCGGCTTCTGTTCGAGAACACCGTCCCTATGACCCTCTGTCACCGCGTCAACGACATCGTGCATATATTTGTTCCCTTTCCCGATGAACATATCATCCCGGATACCGATAACATCTGCCATAAATGATATCATATTTGCTGTTTCCCGCACAGTCTCACCATGCGCAATCTGACTTTTACCTTCATCGAGATCCTGGACCTCAAGACCGAGCAGATTGCAGGCGGAGGCAAATGAAAAGCGTGTCCTTGTTGAATTGTCACGGAAGAGTGAAATGCCCAGCCCCGATTCAAAAACCTTCGTGGAGATATTCTTTTCTCTCATATAACGAAGGGCATCCGCTACTGTAAACACGGCTTCTATTTCATCATCGGACTTTTCCCATGTAAGGAAAAAGTCCCCTTCATACATGTCCTTAAAATTCAACCTGTTCAGTTTATCGATATACCCCTGTAACTTCTGATCCATGGTCCTGTCCTTCCTTTTATTATTAATTCACGAGTATTGCGCGATGAAGAATAAACTTACCGGATATCGTTGTTCGTTTTTCCGGCACGGAACTGTGTCACATCACGGCCTGCGTCTTCACCGTTGTAGAGATTCAGAGCCGCGACATAGACAGCGGCACATCTTACCAGATCATCCTTGTAGGTCACTTCGTTCGGTGCGTGTGCCTGACTTTCGGCGCCCGGGCCGAAGCCTACGCACGGTATGCCGTATCTTCCCTGAATTGCAACGCCATTGGTCGAGAATGTCCACTTATCGATCAGCGGACGGTCTCTCTTGTCCGCGGATGACGGTGTGGTCATTCGCTTATCGCCATACAGTGCCTTATGAGCGTCGACAAGTGCCTTCACATGAGCAGCGTCCTCCCTGTTGATCCAGGTCGGGAAGTAACATTCTGTCTCATAGACCTCGCCTGTCCATGACGGTCTGTCATACATGTACATGGATACCCTGACATCATCACCATACTTTACGCAGCTTGGAAGCTGACGGATCTCTTCAAGACAGGAATCCCAGGTCTCTCCCGCAGTCATCCTCCGGTCGATCGAGATCGCGCAGCTGTCAGCGACAGCGCAGCGGCTCGGGGAAGTGTAGAAGATCTGAGAAACAGTGCAGGTCCCGCGCCCCAGGAACCTTGCATCCTCATAGTGATCCGGGTTGAACTCCGGCTCGAGCATTTTCATAAGACCTTTGATCTCTTCATCCGGTCCGCATCCGTTCTCATTGAGGGATCTGACATCAGCCAGAATGT
Organism: uncultured Lachnospiraceae bacterium; assembly: GCA_946535445.1. GTDB lineage: Bacteria > Bacillota > Clostridia > Lachnospirales > Lachnospiraceae > Chordicoccus. The sequence continues at coordinate 6,205 of CAMNDN010000013.1, read as the reverse complement.
CAGCCATCTTATAAATCGCGTTATCTCCGCGCTCCGGAGCAGAGCCGTGGCAGGAAATGCCCTTTACATCGACACGTATTTCCATACGTCCCCTATGCCCGCGATAGATGCCTCCGTCAGTCGGTTCCGTGGAAATAACGAACTCGGGGACGATTCCATCCTTATTATAGATATACTGCCAGCACATACCGTCACAGTCTTCTTCCTGAACACTGCCTACGATCATAACTTTATAACCTTCGGGGATCAGACCGAGGTCCTTCATTATTTTCGCCCCGTACACAGCACTGGCCATACCGCCTTCCTGATCGGATCCGCCGCGTCCGTAAATCAGCTCATCCGTTTCATACCCCTTGTAAGGATCCGCATCCCAGTTCTCAATATTTCCGATACCGACTGTATCAATATGGGAATCGATCGCGATGATCTTATCGCCCTCCCCCATCCAGCCGATAATATTGCCGAGTCCGTCCACTTCTACCCTATCGAACTCAAGCTTTTCCATCTCCGCCTTGATGCACGCGACAACCGCTTTCTCATCACAGCTCTCACTCGGGTGAGAGATCATGTCGCGAAGAAAGCGGACCATATCCGGACGGTATTTTTCAGCAGCTTCTTTAATTCTATCGTAATCCAGTGTCATAAATTTTTCCTTTCTGCAACTGTGTTTTACGGAGCAGCCTTAAGCCTGCCCTCTCATTCCGGAACCGACGGGAACTCTCCATCCCATACGATGGTACGGAACTTCTCTGAATCTGTATTCCCTTCTGTCGAGAACAGCAATACCTTGCTGAACCGATCCAGTTCAAGTGCTTCACGAAGTTCTCTGTAATCATCATTTCCCATAATGGAAGCCAGAACGCCCATTCCGACCGCGCCCGACTCTCCGGAAATAACTTTCGGGTCTCCTTTAAGAGGAACAGCCAGCATACGCATCCCCTTGGCTGATACCCAGTCGGGGCAGGAAAGGAACGCGTCCGCATGGTTGCGGAGAATATCCCAGGCAATCGTGTTCGGCTCCCCGCAGGCCAGCCCGGCCATGATCGTACTCAGGTCTCCGCTGACGATGCGGGGCTTGCCGTCTCCTGCCAGGGCACCCCTGTACAGACAGTCGGCGGCACCGGCCTCCATGACAATGAACTTTGGAGGATTCTGCGGATAGAGATTCGTAAAATATCCGACGATTGCTCCGGCAAGGCTTCCGACGCCTGCCTGCACAAAAACGTGAGTGGGGCGGTTCGCCTCATTTTCACGGAGCTGCTCTGCGGCTTCACTCGCCAACGTTCCATATCCCTGCATGATCCATGAAGGAATCTCCTCATAGCCTTCCCAGGCTGTATCCTGAACGATTACGCCATGAACGGTGGACTCCGCCTCCGCGGCTGCCATTCTCACACATTCGTCATAGTTGACATCTTCGATCGTTACCTTGGCGCCTTCTCTTGCAATATTGTTAAATCTCTGGTTCGAACTGCCTTTCGGCATATGAACGACAGCTTTCTGTCCCAGCTTATTGGCAGCCCATGCAATCCCTCTGCCGTGATTTCCGTCCGTTGCTGTGTAGAATGTCGCCTGACCGAATTCCTCACGAAATTTCTCGCTCGTCATATAGTCATAAGTCATCTCGGAAACATCCTTATTCATCTCACCTGCAATATAACGTGCCATTGCAAATGAGCCTCCGAGCACCTTGAAAGCATTTAGTCCGAATCGGAAACTCTCATCCTTGACAAATATATTTGCCAGCCCCAGCCGGGCAGCCATCCCGTCTAATCTGGCGAGCGGCGTCACAGTATACTGCGGAAAGCTTTTGTGAAAATTCCTTGCTTCTCTCACGTTCTTTAAAGACATGATCTCAAGATTCGAATCATCACTATGAGGCATCGTATTGAGTACCCATTTTATTTTTTCCATAGACATTCTCCTTATTGTCGCCGTGACCATTTTATTTTGTTTTTACGCCTAACTTTTTGTTTGGTTTGAGATAATAATATCACTTTGTAATTGTATGTCAAGCTGTTTCAAAAATTTTTTTAGCTTACACCAACATTTGTCAGTTATCCGTCAGTATAATTCCTTCGCCCACTTTTCCCGTTTCCGAGCCGTTGATTGAATTCATTCCGTTAAACTGCTATAATTTTAAGTATTGAATACTATCGAAAGAGATCACCACTATGAAAAAATCATTCCTCGATTTCTATAAACGGCTGGCCCTGGCCATCGCCACTCAGTTCGGTCCCAATTGCGAGGTCGTTGTTCATGACCTGGAAAGTAACGATATAGAACACTCCATCATCGCAATCGAGAACGGGCATATTTCAGGACGTAAAATAGGAGATGGTCCTTCCAATATTGTACTTAAAGCCCTTCGCAACAAAGAACACCTTGAAGGGGATAAGCTTGCATATCTAACGAAGACCAAAGACGGCAAAATACTGAAATCCACGACAGTCTATATTCGAGACAACCAGGAGAAGCTGATTGGTATTTTTGCGATCAATTATGATATATCTCTTATGCTGGCCGCTTCAGATTATCTTCAGAACTTTGTAGGCACCGCTAAAGAGGACACACAGGCTGAACCGATTTCGCTCAACGTTGCGGACCTCCTCGATGAACTCATTTCCCAGAGCACACGTAAGATCGGGAAACCGGTCGCCCTCATGACAAAAGAGGATAAAGTCAATTTTGTCCGTCTTCTCAATGAAGCCGGTGCGTTCCTTATCACAAAGTCAGGTCCGAAAGTGTGTGAGTACCTCGGTATATCCAAATACACACTGTACAGCTATCTTGATGAAATAAAATAAGCGCAGTGCACTCAGATATGAGTGCATACTGCGCCTTAAAAGGAATGATCCTCATATATTAATTCCTGACTTATTATCATTTCTCATATAAAACGTTAAAAATCCCCGGCTTATTTCTCGTCTCTCGGAAGAATAATGTTCAGCAGGACCGCCATAATTGTAGCAATGACGACCGGAGATTTTCCGAAAATAATTGTCACTTCCGAAGGAAACTGGCTCATGGAAGCTGACGCCTGGGCAATTCCTACGCCAAGTGCAGCTGACAGACCGACAATCGTCGTATTTCTGGCAGAGAGATTTTCTGATGTAATCAGCTTCATACCTGTCATGGCAATCGTTGAAAACACCGTGACGGTCGCACCGCCCAGAACACACTGGGGAATGGTCGTCAGGACCGCTGAAAATTTCGGGCAGATACCTGCAAGCAGAATGAACAGTGATGTGGTTGCAAATACCGTCCTGTTTATGACCTTATTGGTAATAACAATACCGACATTCTGAGAATATGTTGCGGTCGGAAGGCATCCAAAAAGTGCGGAAACCATGTTGGATACACCGTAACAGACAATACCGCCCTGCAGCTCATTGTCGGAAGGCTCCCGGTTCATACCTCCCATTGTCGTCGATGTATAATCACCGATTGCCTGAATCGAATTAATGACGAAAAGCAGGCCGAGTGCGATGCAGGCGTCCGGTCTGAATTCAACACCAAAGTGCATGAATTGCGGAAGCTGAATCCATGCAGCAGATGCCACTCCGGAAAAATCCACCATTCCGCAGATCAGGGCTACAAGATAGCCGATCAGCAGACCCAGAAGGATTGCAGCCAGTTTGACCAGACCTTTTCCTTTATTCTGAAGGACCAGAACCGCTATGAGCGTAATCACTGCCACTGCCCAGTTCTGCCATGAGCCATATACAAGAGCAGGGGTCAGATGTTTCGTCTCAACGACTAACTCATAAGTATTGGCAGTCCCTCCCGCCATGTAGTTAATTGCCGTCGGATACAGGGACAGACCGATCGTAAAGACGACTGTTCCCGTTATGATAGGCGGGAACAACTTACGGATCGGCTTGATAAAGAGACCGACAAGAACCGCAAGAACACCGCCGAAAATGATGGCGCCTGCTATCGTTGCTATATTCCCGCCAGCTTCTGCAATTGCCTGCATACTTGGCAAGTAGGCAAAGCTGATGCCCAAAATAACGGGCAGTCCGGATCCAAGACGAAACCCGCCCTTTTTACCGATCGGAAACAGCTGAATAAGGGTAGAAAGGGCTGAGAAGACGAGCGAGACCTGAATCAGAAGAATACGGTCGGCATTCTCCATCCCAAGCACATTTGAAATAATGATTGCAGGTGTAACGCATCCGACTATCATGGCTACAAGGTGCTGCAGAGCAAGCGAAATCGTGTCCGCGACCGGCGGGGTCCCTTCCCATTGAAAAAGTACGCTGCTATTTGATGATTTGTTCATGGCATTCCTCCTCGTTTTTTAAAAAAGCATTTCCTGATTTCAGTATACCAGATAAGTCGCTAAAACAAAATTAGTATTCCTTACAATTTTTTAGGCTTCTATTTTTACACATTTACTGAAGAGCTTACGTCACGAGATTCCTGTTTAAGCGCTTAAAACCCTATCGGTCTATTTAATATTTTATAAAATATTAACTTCTTAAAAAAGAGCCTTGCACAGCTCTGTAATGCCGCTTATGCAAAGCTCTCTCAACTTATTCGGATACTTATCCCCGCCTTAAAAACATTTCCTTATCAAAGCATCAGCCTGTCTTACTGACATACCAGCTGATTCCCTCCTGTTTCCATCTCTGTCTGGTGGAAATAAGATCTCGTTCATATTTGCTTGTTGTATAATGATGATTTCCCATCTTGTTAGAAGGATGATACAGACGGTAGACAGGGACTCCGCCGCTCGTCTTGGAATAGAACGCAATTCCTTCATCTTTCCATCCGAGCGATGTCAGAAATTCCTTTTCACTGACGTTTTTCGTATAAAAATGCTCGTTGCTGGCCGGATCTGCCAATCTGTAAATCGGCTGACTGGAAATTGAAGGCGAATACCAGGCAATGCCTTCCATTTTCCAGCCATCTGCAGCATATTCTTTTCTTTCTGAGACAGACGTCGTATAAAAATGCTCTGAGGTATTTTTATTATACAGTCTGTAAACAGGGACAAGCTTTTCCTCTACGATTTTAAAGGTAATTGTCCTTGTTCCGCTATACAGGTTTTTGCCGATTACGGTAATATATGCCGTCCCAACATTCTTATTATCGGTATACTTCAGAGAATAATCTCTGCCTGCCTTAAGCAAGTCCCCGTTCAGTTCAACAGTCACATGCGGCTTTCTGTATCGTCCTGTATATTCATACTCCTGATGAGCAATCGAAACAGTTGCATCTTCGATACTGCTTGTACGGACCGGAAAAGCCGTTGAAAAAGAGCCTAAAAGGATCCTTTTTCCGAATACCGCAGAGGGACCTGTTCCGACGCCTGTAGAAACTTTCTTTCCAAATATTGCGGATGCTACCGGACCGATTGTTATATTCCCGCTTCCCGTTCGTTCATTTTTCAGGCTCAGCAATATTTCACTCACCAGATCAGCAGGATTGAATCTCAATGAACGACCGGTGTGAATAAGAGTAACGAAATTCCGTTTTATCGAACCGGAAGAATTACCTCCGTTCAAAATGGAGAACGTTCTGGAAAGGATTCCCTGATAATGTCCTCTTCCATAGACTGTTATCGTTTCGGTACCCTTTTTCGCATCTTTAGTACGGGAAAGCACATAATCCCTGCCTTCTTTCAGTGTTGTTCCGTTCACGACTACATTCGGAATGCGTAAAATCGTTCCGGATGCGAGATTGACAGGCTTCTTTGAATGTGTCTCTCCGCATGAGGAGCAGACATATTCAGTCAAAGTTTCCGTTGTTTCAGGCTCTTCCTCCACCCACACTTCCTCATACACCGGATGTTTATAGCCTTTAAAGACCCATTCTTTCCCATCCGTTGATTCGTAAACTTTACAGACCGTGTTCCAGTCCTCGATGAAATCACACCAATCGCCGTCCTCCGTATCTATGGCAGTGCCGGCTTCTACTATTTCGTAGTGTCCGGTCGCTTCATGAATGATTATTGTTCGGGTGATCGGATCATATCTGTGAATGTGGGTCTTACTTATACCGGTCGGTTTCTTTTCGGGCGTGGACTTTTCAGCGTTTTCTCCTGTTTCAGAGGTTTTTTCACTTGAAGCGGCGTCGCCTTCGGCAGCGGATTCTCCATCTGCAGATCCTGCTCCGGCGCCGGTTGTTCCGCCGGCAGAGTCTCCTTCTCCCGGGGCAGGTTCTCCATCCGCAGGAGCTTCTCCGGCTGAGCCCTCTT
>CAMNDN010000012.1:0-38141 GCA_946535445.1 uncultured Lachnospiraceae bacterium | reverse complement strand
GTATTTTTTGTTTTTGATAAATTGACTTTTTTTTTATATGTTTATAGAATATAATAGTCGATAAGTTTCCGGAAGGGTGCTGTTCATGCTTTCGGGACTTATCTATTCATTTATTCAATCTCATATTTATAGAATAAGGAGGGATAAAAATGAGAAAGAAAATTTTTGCTGTAATCATGACTGCAGTTATGGCGGTCAGTATGGCAGCATGCGGTGGAAGCAGCTCGAGCGCTCCTGCAGAGACTCCTGCAGCAGATGCATCCGTGGCAGCAGATGCAGGTAGTGCGGCCGCGACCGGTGAGGCGAAGGATGTCGCCGATCTTAAAGTCGGTCTCATTTGCGTTGAAGATGAGAACTCCGGTTATGATGCTTCCCACATTGATGGTCTGACCGCAGCGTGTGAAGCGCTCGGGATCGATACATCCTCTCAGCTCATCATCAAGAAGGACATTCCGGAAGATGAGAGCTGCTATGACAACGCAGTAGACCTTGCTGAGGAAGGCTGCCAGATCATCTTCTCCGATTCCTACGGACATCAGAGCTATATGCAGGAAGCTGCATCCGAGTATCCGGAAGTTGTCTTCGTATCCTGCACGGGCGATATGGCTGCAGGTTCAGGGCTTGACAACTACAAGAACATTTTCCCGCATACATTCGAGTCCCGCTATGTATCCGGTGTTGTTGCCGGTATGAAGCTCGCTGAAATGATCGCAAAAGATGCGTCACTTGATCCGTATGTAGGTTATGTCGGCGCTTATCCGTACGCAGAGGTCGTTTCCGGTATGACAGCGTTCTTCCTGGGCGTTCGTTCCGTAGTTCCGGAAGCTCACATGGATGTTCAGTATACGAACTCCTGGTATGATCCGACAGCTGAAGGCGCTGCTGCCGAAGCTCTTATGTCCAAGGGCTGCTGCATCATCAGTCAGCATGCTGACTCCACAGGCGCTCCGTCTGCAGTTCAGGCTGCTCATCAGAACGGCAAGGAAGTTTACTGTGTAGGTTACAATGTTGATATGAGAAGTGTTGCTCCGGACGTAGCTCTTACATCCGCTCAGAACAACTGGTCCGTACTGTATCAGCATATGCTTGACTGCTTCATCAAGGGCGAGGAAGTTCCGGTCGACTACTCCACCGGTATCGCAGATAACGCGGTCATGATCTCCGAGCTTGGTGATGCCTGCGCAGAAGGCACACAGGAAGCGGTTGACAAGGCATGGGCAGGCATCAAGGATGGATCTCTTCAGGTATTCGATACCGCTACATTCACATGCCAGCCGACAGACAACGGTTCTTACACAGTCGACGATAAGGGTGTTGTCACATCCGCATTCGCTCTTGACGCTGATGGCGACTTCGTGAATGACAACGGTGAGGCAATCATCGACGGCGCATTTGTTGAATCTGAACTTCGCAGCGCTCCGTACTTCTCACTCCGCATCGACGGTATCACAGAACTTAACTAATTGACAGGTAGGAAGGGCTGCCAGACCGGCAGCCCTTTTTTCACTTCCCGTACACGCTGTGTGTCTCACCTTCTGAGACACAGATCGTGACCGGGAACATCTGTGTTCACGGCATATATGATCCTGCATCATCGAAAAGAAAAGAGGAAGCGAGGTTGATACAATTGAGCAATACACCGGCCGTAGAGCTTATAAACGTTACCAAACGTTTCGGGAAAGTAGTGGCCAACGACCATGTTGACCTTACGGTCAATAAGGGTGAGATCCTGTCTCTGCTGGGGGAGAACGGCAGCGGCAAGACCACACTTATGAATATGCTCTCGGGAATTTACTTCCCGGATGAGGGTGAGATCAAGGTGAACGGGCAGTCCGTGACGATTGCATCGCCGCATGATGCGTTCGAGTGCGGAATCGGTATGATTCATCAGCATTTTAAACTTGTCGATGTTTTCACGGCTGCAGAGAATGTCACGCTGGGGACAAATGACAGCAAGCTGGACATTAAGGCCGTTACCGCGCGCATTAAAGAGATCTGCGACAAATACGGCTTTGTCATTGATCCCGGCAAAAAAGTTTACAACATGTCCGTATCGGAGAAGCAGACGGTCGAGATCATCAAAGTGCTCTACAGAGGGGCCAATATCCTGATCCTGGATGAGCCGACAGCTGTTCTTACGCCTCAGGAGACAGACCGGCTGTTCGACGTTATGAGGAATATGAAGAAAGACGGCAAGTCCATGATCATCATCACGCACAAACTGCACGAGGTCATGGATGTCTCGGACCGTGTGGCAGTCCTTCGCAAGGGGCAGTACATCGGAGATGTTGCGACGAAAGATACGAATCCGGATCAGCTGACGGAGATGATGGTGGGAAGAGCGGTAGCTCTGGATATTATCCATCCAAAGGTAAAGAACCCTGTTCCGCGTCTGGTCATCAAGGATCTTACGGTGCTTGATCCGCTTGGGGTCAAGCGTCTGGACAATGTATCCTTTACCGCGAACGGCGGTGAGATCCTCGGTATTGCCGGTATTGCCGGCTCCGGTCAGAAGGAACTTCTTGAAGCAGTTGCCGGTCTGCAGCGTACGGAAGCCGGTTCCAGCATTAAATATCTGCCTCAGAGCGGTGTTGAGATGGAACTCATCGGAAAGACGCCGATGGAAATCAAGAAAGCCGGTGTAGGTCTGGCGTTCGTCCCCGAAGACCGACTCGGCATGGGTCTTGTCGGCGAGATGGGCATGACGGATAACATGCTTCTGCGCAGCTATTCCAATGGCAAGAGCTTTAATGCGGATCGAAAAACGCCGCGCTTACTTGCCCGGAAAATCATAGATGACCTGGAAGTCGTAACACCGGGTACAGAATTCCCGGTCCGTGCTCTTTCAGGCGGTAATGTTCAGAAAGTTCTTGTCGGGCGTGAAATATCACTGAGTCCGCAGGTCCTTATGACTGCTTACGCGGTCCGAGGACTGGATATTAACACTTCCTATGCTATTTACGATCTTCTGACAGACCAGAAGATGGCAGGTGTGGCAGTTATTTATGTCGGTGAGGATCTGGATGTTCTTCTGGAGCTCGCGGACAGGATCGTGGTCCTCTGCGGCGGACAGGTCAGCGGTATTGTAGACACAGCGAAGACGACCAAGGAAGAGGTCGGTCTTCTCATGACAAAGTTCAGGAAGGAGGGCTGACATGAGCAAAGCAGCAACAGGCCATGAGCCGCTTCTCCGCATTGCGAAACGGGATGCCGTGTCCAGGGCGAAGGCCTATTCCATACGTGTGATCGCGGTACTTCTTTCTCTGGTCGTCAGCGGTATCTTTATATTCGCGGTAACAAAACTGAATCCGATCGATGTTTATAAATCTCTGTTCGCGGGAGCTTTCGGAACGAAGAGAAGGGCATGGGTCACGATCCGTGACACGATGATGCTTCTCTGTATCGCTCTCGGTCTTGCACCTGCGTTCAAAATGCGATTCTGGAATATCGGTGCGGAAGGTCAGGTCCTGATCGGAGGCATCGTGACTGCAGGTATGATGAGATCGCTGGGCGCCTCTCTTCCGACACCGGTCCTGCTTCTGCTCATGGCAGTCTGCAGTTTTATCGGCGGTGCGGTATGGGGAGCTATACCGGCTGTATTTAAGGCATACTGGAATTCCAATGAAACATTGTTCACCCTTATGATGAATTACGTGGCCATTCAGCTGACAAGTTACTGTGTAGCTCTGTGGGAGAACCCGTTCGGTTCCAACTCTGTAGGTATCATCAATCAGAAGACCAAGGCCGGCTGGTTCCCGCCGGTTTTCGGTCAGGCCAATATGCTGAATGTCATTATCGTTATGGCGCTGACGGTCGCCATGTATCTGTACCTTCGGAATTCCAAGCAAGGTTTTGAAATAGCGGTCGTCGGTTCCAGTGAAAATACCGCAAAATATGCCGGTATCAATGTGAAGAAGGTAACGATCAGAACAGTTGCCCTCTCCGGCGCCATCTGCGGTCTTGCAGGATTCATCGCAGTTTCCGGTGCGTCCCATACGATTTCGACATCCACAGCCGGCGGTCAGGGCTTTACTGCGATCATCGTTGCCTGGCTCGCTCAGTTCAATTCGTTCATAATGGTCCTGATCTCGCTTCTTCTGGTATCTCTCCAGAAAGGCGCGACACAGATCGCTTCGCAGTTCAATCTGAATGACTACGCATCCAATGTCATTACCGGTATTATTCTCTTCTTTATTCTGGGAAGTGAGTTCTTTATCCGGTTCCGTGTCATTGTTCGCGGTAAGAAAGGAGGACAGAAGGCATGATCACAGCGGTACAGTTATCACAGCTCCTCCAGTCGGCCATTGTCTTCGGCACCGTCATTATGTTCGGTGCGCTCGGGGAAATTCTTACACAGAAGTCCGGCAACCTCAATCTCGGTGTACCGGGTATTATGTATCTCGGCGGTATTGCGGGTCTTGCTACGGCTTATGCCTATGAGGGCGCTGCTGAGCACCCGAACGGAACGGTCTCGCTGATTTTATCATTCGCGGCAGCCTTTATTGCTTCCGCTCTGGGCGGTCTGCTTTACAGTTTTCTGACGATCACGCTCCGTGCCAATCAGAACGTGACCGGTCTTACGCTCACGATATTCGGCAACGGTCTTGCGAATTTCTTCGGAGGTATCCTGAACCAGATGGCCGGAGGCGTCGGACAGATTTCCGTCAGAACGACTTCCAATGCCTACCGGCTGGCAATTTCCCACTTTATCAAGCTGGGACATATCGGCGGTGTATTTTTCAGCTATGGATTCATGGCTTACCTTGCGCTCATCATTGCGGTCGTCCTGTATTTCTTCCTGAATAGGACCAGGCCCGGCCTCAATCTTCGTGCGGTCGGTGAGAATCCGGCAACAGCGGACGCGGCCGGAATTAATGTTACGAGATATAAGTATCTGGCTACCTGTATCGGTGCCGGTATCTCCGGTCTCGGCGGTCTGTACTATACGATGGATTATATCAAAGGTACATGGACGACCGACAGCACGATCGAAGCACTGGGCTGGCTTGCTGTCGCACTGGTCATCTTCGCGACCTGGAGACCGCTCAATGCGATCTGGGGAGCTTACCTGTTCGGTCTGCTCTACTGGATGTATCTTTACATCCCGGGACTCACGAGAAGTTCACAGGAACTTTTCAAGATGCTTCCGTATATTGTTACAATTATTGTTCTTCTTCGGGTATCCATGCGTAAGAAGAGAGAGGATCAGCCGCCGGCAAGTCTCGGACTTTCCTACTTCCGAGAGGAACGATAAGGGGAGAGGATCCTGTAAGAGGGCTTTTGCAGCCCTCTTTTTTTACGTCCTTTTTATCTGCTCTTTACGCAATCAAAAAATAAGAACCCATACTGACAAAACAAATCAGAAAATGTATAATGAATTCCATGGGGAAGCAGCAAGGGGTGAGGAAGGAAAAGCAGAGGGATGGCCGAAATTAATGAGAGTGAGATGACGAAAGAGAAGTCCGGCAGGAAGAGACCGGCGAGATCGTCCAAAGCAGGAAAAGCTGCGGGAAAAAGCAGGCCTGCAAAGCGATCCGGAGCCCGGAAAGCTGTCGGAAAGAAGAATGGCAATGCGATTGAAAAGAGGAGGGCCGTCCGCCGGAAGGAGACTGCGTTCCAGAAGTATTTTCAGAAGATCGGAGGAGCCGCTGCATTTGTCCTTCTTATCCTGTCGACGATTCTTACCGGATTGAATATGTCAGGTGCGAAAAAGGCGGCTGAGGCGGTATACGAGCCTGTACCTGAAACCGAAGTCGAAGCTGTGCAGGTACAGCCGGAACAGAACATAGAGCAGCCGGTCGGAACGGAGACACCCGTTCCGACAGAGAGACCCAAGGCCCTGCCGATTCCTGATAATGTACCGGAATGGAACCCTCCGGGATTTCTCATGAATGGTGTCTCATCGAAGGATGGTCAGAGTGTGACGGTCCTCTGCGGAGGTGACAACCTGATCCATGAGGCGATATTCGAAAGTGCCAGGACCGAAACGGGCTTTGATTTTAATTACCTTTATGACAATCTGAGAGGATTTATCCAGTCTGCGGATATCGCGACGATCAATCAGGAAGCGCCGCTTGCCACGGATATCGGAGAGCCGTCGGGATATCCACTCTTCAATACGCCCAAGGAAGCGGGAGCAGCCCTGGTGGATGCCGGATTTGATGTGATCAATATCTGCAACAATCATATATATGATCAGGGCAGCGAAGGCGCACTGGTCACGGAACAGTTCTTCCAGAACAGAAACGTTCCGGTCGTTGGTTTTTACAGAAATGAGGAGGACTTCCACAATATTCGCATCGTCGAATGTAACGGGATCAAAGTGGCATTCCTCAGCTTTGTTGAGTATACCAATGTCGACCCGGATGATGAGGAAAAGGGTTTCGTCGTGACGATGGAAGACCGGTCCATGATCCAGACGCAGATCGAGGAGGCCCGGACACTGGCTGATGTCGTTGTTGTACATGCCCACTGGGGGGAGGAAGGCACGACTGAACTGACCGACGGACAGGTCGAGATGGCCAGCCTCATGGTCAACTGGGGAGCGGACGTTATTTACGGAAACCATCCGCATGTTATTCAGCAGCTGACGACGATTACGCGGGAGAGCGATTCACAGATCTGTCCGGTCATTTTCTCCATGGGGAATTTTGTAAGTGCACAGACGCATCGCCCTGAACTGGTGAGTGCGATGCTTGCGGTGAAAGTGACGAGAGACGCGAACGGCGTTCCGCGGCCGACAGCGATGGGAGTCATGCCGGTCGTCACGCATTATACCGCTCCGGATAAGAGTGATGTTGTTCTGTATCCGCTTGCCGCTTATCCCGAGGAGCTTGCGAGAAGCCATGCGGTGAATGCGATGGACGGAGAATTTTCTCTGGGATATATAAACGGACTGGTGAATGCTCAGATCCCGGAACGATATCTTTACAGAATGTCCAGTCTGACGAGTTAAATGACAGGATAAAGGAAAACGCCCGGGGGCTGTCTCACAAGGCAATGACACCACTATATATAGCAGACATTTGCAAATGCCGTCTGCTTTATATAGTGGTGTCAGGTCTTTGTGAGACAGCCCCTCTTTTATCTAAGACCGGCAGTCTGCATCGTATTCCTGTTTTACCGCCCGGAGACCGCCGAGCGTGATCAGCGCAGCGGTGTCGGTGAATTCTTCCACACTCATTTCCGGAAATGAGATCCACAGGGAAAGCATGCCGGTTATTCCTGATGCGATGTATTCCGCATAGAGTGCAGTTTTCGGCGATTCTGATCTGTCCCTGAGGTCAAGCTGTGCCTGCAGAGACCTCAGGATCATACTTTTCGCCTTCTCCTTGAGCACAGGAATGCGGTCCTGTTTTCTGAGCATCTGATATAACGGATAATTGCTTCGGACCATCTCTCTGACTTTTTGGAAGAAGGAGATGACGTCTGCTTCTTTCGTGAGGTCCAGAGAATCGATGATGGTCTCGCAGGATTCGATCAGTTCGTCCTCGAGATGGTTCAGATAATCTTCGATCCCGGTATAGTACATATAAAAGGTCTTGCGGTTGATTCCTGCTTTTATGGCGAGCTCGGTGACTGTTATCCTGGAGTAGTGCTTCTGCTGGCCGAGCAGCAGAAAAGCCTGTACCAGATTATTCTTAGTCCGTAAAATACGTTTGTCCATAGTGATCCTCCGGCAGGAAGGAAGCGAGTGATCAGGAAGACTTCAATGAAGCCAGGGCATGTTGATGTACAGATCATAGAGAGGAGATCCGGTCCGGCCATACTCCGGATAATCGGTATCGGGAATGTCTATGATCGTATATCCGCAGGCGTTGATAACAGCCGTCCCGCTTTTGTGAGTCCGTGTCTGCTCAAAATGTCCGTACGCTTTGTGAACATGTCCGTGGATCATATATTTCGGTTTCCAGTGTTCAAGAAACGTGTTAAAACACTCAAATCCGCGGTGAGGGAGATCATCCAGATCTCCGCAGCCTCTCGCCGGGGAGTGGGTCAGCAGGATGTCACAGCCGCCTTTGATGGCGGCACTCATATCGGCCCTCATGACCCGTCTGCGCATGTCTGCCTCTGTATACATATTATCGCCGGGATGATAATACATGGAGCCGCCGAGTCCCATGATGCGAAGACCGTTGTGATTATACAGCTTATCCTCGATGCAGATGCACCCTTCGGGAGCCCTTTCCTTAAAATCATCATGGTTGCCGCGGACATAGAGAAGAGGAAGATTGGTCATGGTTACCAGAAATTCCAGATACTCTGCTTTTAAGTCGCCGGCGGACAGTATGAGATCGACACCTTTGACTATCTCAGGGTCGTAATAATCCCACAGTGCATTACTTTCCTCATCAGCTACAGCCAGAATTTTCATATTTTTTCCCTTCCGTGCGTAAGCTTTTGATGTCCGTTGCCGTCTTAACGCCGGCTTCCGAGACATTTTTTCTCGCGTCTTCCCTGATCTCGGTAATCAGGGGGATCGTTCCGACTACATTGTCGGCGAGCCAGTCCATCTGCAGTATTTCCTCATAAGACATATGTCCTTCCCCGGCACTGCGTATGATACCGGTCTGGCTGTGCAGTTCCCCTTCGAAAGGAAACAGTCTGTGATCTATGATGCCTCTTTTCAGTGTGTTCAGCATTTTCACCGTATTATAAGGAAGCGACTTGGAGTAGAGGACATCGATTACCCCCTGTGACATACCGTACCAGTAATTGAGCGCCTGATTATTCCGGGTCAGAGCTCTGGCCTCATAAGATCCGCTCAGGATACTTTCCAGGATCAGTGCGTAATAACGGCCCCAGTCGGGCATGACGCCGGCGAGCTGCGTGCGGGTATTATCGCTGTTCAATCGGTAGACGCCGTGTCTGTGCGTCTCATCGTCCGGACGGATAAAATCGCTGGCGGAGATGACATTGATTCCTTCCTGTATAAATTTCTGTTCCCAATCGTCCCCGTCCTGCGAGCTCCATCTGAGATGAACCTTGAAACGGGGATCCACCATGGCACCGCCGATGGCGAATGCGTTGATTTCGGCGACCGTTCCGTAAATCGGATAGCCTGCAAAATAACCGGCTTTATGATTATCGGATAGACTTGCTGCCATGGCGCCCATCAGGAATTTGGCTTCGTACATTCTGACGGCGTAGCATCGCACGGCATTTGTCTGAAGATTGGCTGAACAGTTCAGGAACTTGATCTTCGGGTGGTCTATGGCGGCTCGGAGGGTGCCTCTTATGAGCGCAGGACTGGTCGTGAAGATGACATCATCTTCATCGGCGACAGCAGCTTTGACCGCCTCGTCAAAGGCTTCGTCAGTCTCACAGTTTTCCTGGCGAATACTGTCCACCAGGTCGCCGAAGTATTCATGAAGAGAATTTCTTCCGAGCTCATGTCCGTAGACCCAGCTGGAATTCTTCTCATTCTTCTCGTGAATAAAAGCAATTTTCAACGGTTTCGATTTGGAATAGAGCGGGAGTGCCATCATGAATCTGGCAACACGGTCTTCGCTCAGTGTGCCGGCCTTCTTGTCAATGAGTCTGGGATCATCGACCAGTTTTATTCTTGCGTCGCCGGACTCGGTGATGAATTCGTTCCACATTCTGTTCATGTGTTTTGCGAGATCATCACTTGAGGAATTCAGGAGCCTCTCGAGCGGGAACATGGTGAGATAAATCAAAAAGGCATCCTCTGTTCGGAGATCAGTCGGATGGAACTTTGAGAAGGCTGCGGAAAACTTGTCATACGCATCCCGGAAATCATTCACCAGTGCTTCAGGCCAGGGATTCTCAAGGTCCTGTCCCAGTCTGGCGGCCAGCTTTTCGTAGCAGCCTTCCTGAGAAAAGGTGAAACCGAAAATGCCGGTCACCTCATAAAAAGGAAGATATTCATAATAAATCCGGTTCTGTTTATCGTCCGTTTTTCTGGGAAGGATCCTCGTGACGTGCGTGGGGATCGAGTAAGCCTTCAGGTATTTCATGACCGAAACACGCTTGTTGCCTTCCTCGACATAAAAGTGATTCATGTACTCATACGCTACGACTGCATCCGAAATACCTTCCGAGATCTGATAGTCGTACAGGTTGGCCCACTTCATGGCAAATTCCGTCCCCGGCGCAAGAAGCGGCATAAAATTCTCCGCGAAGGAGTTCTGACGGCCTTTCATCCTTGTGCCGACGAACAGGTTCAGAGGAATCTCATGTACGCCCAGATCCACCTCTCCTGCAATATCCTGCTTGGAAATCATATCTTCCAGTGCAGGGAGATATGGGTTCCTGCCGGAGAGGATCGCCTTTCTGCGGACTTTTTCCCCCTGTTGTTTCGCA
Source organism: uncultured Lachnospiraceae bacterium (assembly GCA_946535445.1). Classification (GTDB taxonomy): domain Bacteria; phylum Bacillota; class Clostridia; order Lachnospirales; family Lachnospiraceae; genus Chordicoccus. Next base: position 27,815 of record CAMNDN010000012.1, on the reverse strand, counting down.
CCTGTGTAATCTTCGATCATAGAGTGTATTACTCCCTCCTGTAAAAATGCAGATCATTGCGAACCGATATTCATACGGGCAGGCTGTGATTCCGGTTTCGCAAATACCTGATGTAAAAATGGGTCAGAAAGTGACTCGTCCTGCGCAGCCGCAGGGAAGAATGAGGTCGCACCCTTCGATCGGCAGCCCGACTTCGCCTGATTCAACGACTGCGCTGCCCCCGTTGGCAATGGCAGTTTTTAACATATGTGTCAGTACGCCGGGCTGAAGTCCCGTCGTATAGGAGTTGAGCAGGAAAAAAAGAGGCCTGTCACTGAGGATCTGCTTCGTAAGGAGCAGGAGCGGGTAGATCGTCTCTTCTATCTTCCAGATCTCACCTTTTGGACCGCGGCCGTAAGAGGGAGGATCCATTATGATCGCATCGTAGGTGTTTCCGCGACGGATCTCGCGCTGGACGAACTTCGTACAATCGTCCACCAGCCATCTGACCGGTCGGTCGCCGAGTCCGGAACTCTCTGCATTCTCTTTCGCCCAGGTCACCATACCTTTAGAGGCGTCAACGTGAGTGACGGAAGCCCCTGCCGCCAGTGCGGCACAGGTGGCACCGCCTGTGTAGGCGAAGAGGTTCAGGACTTTGATCGGTCTGTCGGCTTCACGTATAAGCCTGCCGAACCAGTCCCAGTTGGCTGCCTGCTCGGGGAAGAGCCCCGTATGTTTAAAACTGAAGGGTTTCAGATTAAAGATGAGATCACCGTAGGAAATCTGCCACGTCTTGGGGAGATCGAAAAATTCCCAGGTCCCTCCGCCTTTCGTGCTCCGGTGATAATGTCCGTTCGGCCTTTTCCATCCGATATGTGTTTTCTCAGTCTGCCAGATGACCTGGGGATCCGGCCTGATCAGGAGATAGTCTCCCCAGCGTTCAAGCTTTTCTCCTTCTGAAGTATCAAGGACTTTGTAATCTTTCCAGCCATCGGCTATCCACATAAAAAGTGCCTCCCTGTGTGTGCGTGTGTATCTGTATAGTATACAAATTCAGTATAAGATAGGGAAAAAGGAAGTGTCAACCGTGTCTTTGCGGACGCGGCTCCTGCCATCGGAAAGTTGACACGGCTTGTCACTTGACGTAAAATAAATTTATTATGGACAAGTATTAACTTTTAGTTTATACGGAAAATGATGTCCGTAGTGAGGAGGTTATTATGAGAAAATATAAAGACATGAGCCGGGAAGAGCTGCTGACCGAGAAAGAATCGCTTGAGAAACAGTTCGAAGCGGTGAAAGCCAAACGACTGAAACTCGATATGTCGAGAGGAAAGCCCTCCAGACAGCAGCTTGAACTCTCCAACGGAATGATGAATGTTCTGAATTCGGACGCTTATTTTAACGATGAGACGGGGACGGACTGCCGTAACTACGGAATTCTTACCGGTATCCCGGAAGCCAAAAGACTTATGGGAGAGATGTCAGAAGTGTGTCCGGAAGACATGATCATATGCGGAAATTCATCGCTAAATGTTATGTTCGATACCATAGCGCATTCTTTTTCACACGGTGTATGCGGCAGTAAGCCCTGGGGGCTTGTGGAGAACAGAAAATGGCTGTGCCCGGTCCCGGGATATGACCGCCACTTCAAGATCACAGAAGCCTTCGGTTTTCAGATGATCAATATTCCGATGACTCCGGAAGGCCCGGATATGGACATGGTAGAGGAATACGTTAATAATGATTCCGCTGTCAAGGGAATCTGGTGCGTGCCGAAGTATTCCAATCCGCAGGGATATTGCTACTCGGATGAGACAGTCAGAAGATTTGCCAATCTGAAGCCGGCAGCGAAGGGTTTCAGAATTTACTGGGATAACGCCTATTCCATTCATCATCTCTATGAAGAGGAAGAAGATCAGGAGACGATCCTTGAAATTCTTGATGAGTGCCGTAAGGCGGGAAATCCCGATATCGTATATAAATTCATCTCCACATCCAAGGTCACGTTCCCGGGATCCGGCATCGCGGCAATCGCGGCATCCAGACTGAATCTTGCGGATATTGAGGCCTATATGTCTGTCCAGACGATCGGACACGATAAGCTGAACCAGTTGAGACATGTGCGGTTCTTCGGTAATTTCGAGAATATGAAGGAGCATATGATGCGCCATGCCGCTATTCTGCGCCCGAAGTTCGAATTGATCGAGTCAGCGCTCGACAGAGAAATCGGTGACCTGGAGATCGGTACATGGACAAAACCGAAGGGCGGTTATTTTATTTCCTTTGACTCTCTTGACGGGTGTGCAAAGAAAATCGTCGCCAAGGCGGCTGAAGGAGGTGTCCGTCTGACAGATGCGGGCGCTACATTCCCGTATGGCAAGGATCCGAGGGACAGGAATATTCGAATTGCACCTTCCTATCCGACGGAAAAAGACCTGAGAAAAGCTGCGGATGTGTTCATACTGGCTGTCAAGCTGGTAAGCGTTAATAAGTATCTTCGGGATTTTGAGAACGCGGATCAATAATGATCTGAAGAACGGCCGGTAAGCAGGGGAGCCCGACCGTCTTTTAAGAGAAAGGAATTTGATGCTGAAAAGGGGTTAAAATATGGATGATGAGAAACGACCGTCCTCATCCGGTGAGAATAGGTGGGACCTCGGAGGCTTTTCCGGGGGTATTCCGAATAAGGAAGAAGCCTACAAAGCCGTGTATGCCGATAAGCGAAAGAAGGAGGAGGTCGGCACGGATCCGGAGGATGATATTTTTAACGAGTGGGCAGAGAATCTTGAAGAAGAGGTTCGCGAGGAGGAGCAGGCTTCGGGTGGCAGGGCGGCAGAGCCGCTGACGGAGGAGACAGCCGAAGTGGGATCTGCGGACGAGGAGTCCCCGGCAGAGGAGAACGCCGAAGCGGAGTCCGCGAACGAGGAGTCCCCGGCAGAGGAGAACGCCGAAGCGGAGTCCGCGGACGAGGAGCTCCCTGTAGAGGAGACGACCGGAGCGGAGTCTGCGGACGAGGAGCTCCCGGCAGAGGAGACGGCCGAGGCGGGATCCGCGGACGAGGAGTCCCCGGCAGAGGAGACGGCCGAAGCGGAATCTGCAGCCGAGGAGTCTCTGACGGAAGAGACGGAGCCGTCTTCTGACGAAAAAGAAGAGAGCGATGGAGATGCCGGTGCGGCAGGTCCGTCGGAATCGAAGGATTCCGTTGGTGGTCTGGGATTTTTCGGTATCGACCGGGAGGATCCCGAAAAACAGAAGCGCCGTCGGAAGATGATCGGTCTTCTGGGGGCCGGCCTGCTGCTTCTTTTAGTGGGCGGTTCACAGCTTCACAGGCATTATAAAGAGTATTACTCGACACATTTCTTCAGGGGGACTGTAATTGACGGGCATGATGTATCCAAAATGACAGTCGATGAAGTAAAAGATGTCATCAAGGAAAATGTGTCCAGATATGTCCTGAAGATCAAGGAACTTGACCGTAATGAAAAAATCACTGCGGCTGACGTACAGCTGGAGTATGTAGATGACGGGAAGATCGATGAGCTGATGGAGAAACAGGAGGAAGGCAAATGGCTCTTCCACCTCGCAGGAAGCGAATCTTTCGATATCAATGCCGGAACAAAATATAACGAGGAGAAAGCGAATGAGAAAATCGCGTCTCTGGAATGTTTTAAGGAAGAGAACGTCACAAAACCCCAGGATGCCACTCTGAAAGATGAGAACAATGTATTTTCCATTCAGGCAGAAGTCGAGGGAAATGAGGTCAATATCGAGAAGCTGACCAAAGCAGTCACCGACGCCCTTAAAAAGGGAGAGACTTCGATCGACATAGTGAAGAATGACTGCTATAATCACCCGACTGTTTTCAGGAACGACGAGACCTTGAAAGCCCGCATGGACAAGTGGAACGAATATATGCGCGTGAATGTGACCTATGCATTCGGCGACAATATTGAAACTGTGAACGGCGATACGGTGAAACCTAATGTAGTCGACGACGGGACCAATGTTGAGCTTCCGACGGACTGGATCCGGACGCTGGTATATGACTGGGGACAGAAGTATGATACTTTCGGACTCGCCAGACCCTTCACGACCCACTCCGGTGAGGAGGTCATGATAGAGGAAGGCGGAGACTATGGATGGGTCATCGACAAGGATGTGACCATCGCGGATGTAACAGATGCTGTCCTTACCGGAGCGCAGGGAGAGCGCACGCCTACGTTTCTTTACAGTGCCATGGGATGGGATAACGGAGATCTGACCGGCACCTACGTTGAGGTCAGTATTTCCGAGCAGCATCTCTGGTGTTATAAAGATTATGAACTGGTCATCGACACAGATGTCGTGACCGGACTTCCGACAAAAGAGAGAGAGACGACCAGAGGCTGTTTTGCGATCGATGCGAAAAAGGAGGATGCCGTACTCGGATCTCTCGATGTGCAGGGATATGCATCTCCGGTCAGCTTCTGGGCTCCCTTTAACGGAGGTCAGGGACTTCATGACGCGCCGTGGCGCGATGAGTTTGGCGGAGATATTTATGAGAGTAACGGATCTCACGGCTGTGTGAATATCCCGCCGTGGAATATGGAGGCGATTTACAACGCCATTGAGATCGGAAACGCTGTAGTTATTTATTGATAAGACGGGGTAATAAAAACGACGAATAATACTGACAGAAAAAAAGGCGGCATGGGAATCGTTCGGATACTGGTACTGATTGCAGCATTTGCCGTGCTGATCTATTCGGGCTATCAGCTGTATACGATTTTTCACGGATACGCCGCCGCCGACAGCGAATATGAGGATCTTCAGGATAAGTATACGAGACCAACAGAAAAAAAAGCTGATCCGACACCGAGTCCTGAACCTGCGAAGGAGGAGAAAAAAAGTGAAGGGGCGACCCGCCTGATCGAGGATGCGGAGCCTCCCCTTGAAGTGGACTGGGAAGAGCTGAAGGCAGTGAATCCGGATATAGTCGGGTGGATCTATGTGGATGCGGAAAGCAATATCAGCTATCCGATCTGCAGGACGGTGGACAACGATTATTATCTTCACAGGACATTCCGAAAAGAGAGCCTTTTTGCCGGAGCCATCTTCGAAGACTTCTGTAATTCACCGGATTTCTCCGACCCGAATACGATCATCTACGGACATAATATGAAGAGCGGAAGCATGTTCGGCATGCTGAAAGGGCTCAAGAACCAGTCGACATATGACGAGGACCCGTACTTCTGGATCCTGACTCCCGGGGGGAATTACAGGTATCATATATACGCGGCATTTGACACGCCGGTGGATTCCGATGTCTATATTCTCTATTCGAAGCAGGGCAGAGAGTTCCTCGAATGGGAGAAAAAAATGCAGAGCTTATCAGAAGTATCCAACTCCGTCGCACTGTCGGAAGATGATTATTCGGTCATATTGTCCACGTGTACAGGAAATGATTCTGTGAGATGCGTGGTCATAGGGAAAATTGTTTCTACTGAAAGACCCTCAAAGTAATGCTTTGGGGGTTTTTCCAAAAGAAGAGAGGTAATTGTGCAGCCGCGTGCACGGTTCCGTAATTACCCGGGAGAGCTGTAAAAAGAGGAGGTGCAAATATGAGCCGGGAAGTAGAAGAACTGCAGAAAATCATCGATACACATAGCAGAATAGTATTTTTTGGCGGTGCGGGAGTCTCCACGGAGAGCGGGATCCCGGATTTCCGTTCGCAGGACGGATTGTATAATATGCAGTACAGATATCCGCCGGAACAGATCATCAGCCATACTTTTTTTGTTCACAATACCAGTGAGTTTTACCGCTTTTATAAGGACAAGATGCTTATTACGGATGTGGAACCGAATACGGCCCACAGGAAACTGGCTGAACTGGAAGCGGCAGGGAAGCTCCTCGCTGTCGTGACGCAGAATATCGACGGTCTTCATCAGCTTGCGGGAAGCAGGACGATTTATGAGCTTCACGGTTCGATCCACAGAAATTATTGTACGAGGTGCGGCAAATTTTTCGGTCCGGAATATCTGAAAGAGAGTTCCGGCATCCCCGTATGCGATGCGTGCGGAGGCGTTATTAAACCGGACGTCGTCCTCTATGAGGAAGGTCTGGATAACGACGTGATAAGCGGGGCCGTCCGCGCAATTTCAAAGGCCGATTGCCTGATCATCGGCGGTACGTCTCTGGTCGTTTATCCGGCAGCGGGATTGATTGACTATTTCAGAGGCGATAAGATCGTTCTGATCAATAAGTCTGCAACGGCGAGGGATTCTATGGCCGATCTGGTGATAAGAGAACCGATCGGGAAGGTATTTTCACAGATTGAGGTTAAATAATGAAAGGAAAACACTATACAAAACTGACAGCGATTCTGCTGGCGGCCATGCTTGGAGCACAGCCGCAGATGACAGTTTTAGCTGCTGATTATGAGGAAAATCTCATAGTTGATCAATCGGAGGATGTTTCCGATGATCCTGCGGCTTTTGAGACAGATATGAGTGCGGCGGAAGCTTCGGCTTTGGATGGTGATACGGAAGACGAAGATATTGCGGCGAACAGTATCGTCATAGAGGATGAAGAAGAGAGCGTCACGCATTCAGATGACAGCAGTCCGGACGATCTTTCTGACGGAGCTGCAGATGACAGCGGTCCGGACAGTGTTTCAGGCAGTGCGGCGGATGATCTTCAGGAAAGTGTGAACATTATTCACAACGAAGGATCCGATATGGAGGAGCCCGTCCCCGATGAGAATGGCTTCATTGCATACGATTATTATGAGGATGTAGACCATGCAGCCGGAGGCATCATTCCCGTCGTCGGCTATCAGGATGAAGAGGAGGAGATATCCACACTCGAAGGGCTGGTCGGCGCGTCGTCCATGCCGGAGTCCTATATCCCGGACATCGATGTTGTGATCGGCGACCAGGGGAGTACGGAGACTTGCTGGGCCTATTCGGCCATGACGTGTGCTGAGCGCAATCTGATCGGAAATAATATATGTGACAGCCTGAATCTTTCCGAAAGACATCTTCTGTACGGCTATTTCAACAGAGAGGGTGAACGGGGGCTTCCCACAGCCGGCTACGACTGGTGGAATACGACGGGTTCCCTTTATATGCCGATTGCTGCCATGGCGGAACTTCTCGGAGCAGCGGACGAAAATGAATATCCGAACACGCTGGAATCTCTTTCTCCGGATCAGCTCAGGGACGATATCGCAAACCTGGATGAAGCCCTGATCCTGACGAATTATCCGATGTCTTCCTCCGACTGGAAAGGAGAAAAGTGGGATGCTGTCACTGAGAACATTAAATATTATGTTCTGAAGAACGGTGCTGTATGGGTCTCCTGCGCTTCCGCCCTGCAGCACGCCAAAACGGGATGGTACAAAGCATGGCCTTATACTGAAACGACGGACAGCGACGGGAATACGACGATTACCTACGATGAAAAGCCGGATGCGGATCATGCGGTCACAATAGTCGGATGGGATGATTCGAAGGAGATTCCCGGAGCCGAGAAGCCGGGCGCCTTTTATGCACAGAATTCCTGGGGACCTTCCTGGGGAGAACACGGGTACATGTGGATCTCCTATGAGAATGCTTCTCTGACGAACCCTGTGACGTATCATATGGAAGACTCATATCTCGGAGAGACTCGTGACACGGAGGTGTTCTCACACACAGGAGCAGGATATAACGGCAAAGCAACTGCGGTCAGCCAGCAGTGCTATGGGGTCAACGTTTATACAGCGGATTACCTGACAACGATCGACCGGGTAGGGTTCTATACCGCAGGATCCCGATATTATGAGGTCGAGGTGATCGAGGATATTGAAGATGCGGAGGATCCTGCGAACGGGACGGTGGCAGCTTCTGGGTCAGGTATGGTGACCGGAGCGGGATTCCACAAAATTGATCTTGACAATACGGTCACTGTCAGAAGAGGAGATATCTTTGCGGTCAAAGTCGTCTGCTATAACGAAGATCAAAGCCTGCATTACGTGACATTCGAGGGGACATCATCCTCAACCCGGACAATCACATGCGAAGAGGGAACTTCGTATTTATATGTAAACGGCAAGGCATATGACTGTGCGACGTGCAATGTCAGAATCAGTGGAAAATATGTCAGGACGGAATATCACAGCCCGTGCATTTATGCGTATGGCAATAAAGAAGAAGGCCTGTACATTGAAGGCGAAAACTCGGACGCATCAATCGGGGATACCTTTGCTCTGCACGCCTGGTATGTCCTCATGGATGAAAAGGAGGAAATCACTCCGGTCTGGAGTACGGAAACCGAAGGGATCACAGTTTCGGAAGATGGGCAGGTGACGGTGGATTCCCCGGCGAAGACAGGAAAAGCGATCGTATACGCAACCTATAATGAACTGACGGCGGCCTTCTCGTTCACGGTTGAAGCGGATGCTGCGTCATCCAGAGTGACCGGTCTGAAAGTGGTCGGCATTCCCGGCACTTCTTTTGTTATCGGACCTGAGACGGTTTCCGATGAGAGCGGTATCAAGGCGATCACAAAGACAAGGACAGCCGATCCGTTCCTTCGCTATATCATTTCGGAGGAAGAGGCGGGGTATTATAAAATAGAAAATTTCTACACGGGGAAGGTCCTGGCGGAAGATTCCTCCGGCAGCGCGGTTCACACGGCCTGGACAGGGTCGGATGATATGCTCTGGAGAATACTGGTCTGCGGGAATGGATATATTTTAATGAATAAAGGGACCGGGGATTTCCTTGCGTCTGAGGATGCATCCGGAATCGAGGACGGAAATGTTCTGGTCAGTGCGGCCAGGATAGACAGGGCACCGGCCTGGACGATCGGCAATTCAAGCCTTACTGTTGCCAAAGCGGAGATGAGCCTTAGTGCTTCAGCGGCTTATACCGGAAGCGAGGTAAAGCTCGTCCCGAAAATCACATACGGATACAGGACGCTTCAGGAGGGCGTACACTATACACTGAGTTATCAGGATAATGTGGAACCGGGAGAAGCGACGGTGACAGCGACCGGAACCGGATATATGTACGGTACAAAGAGCGGGACATTCACAATTGTGAAATCTGCGTCTTCTGTCATATCCGGAAAGAACTATATGATCGTTCCGGTCAAGGGACCGGCAAGAGCCGTGACTGTGGAAAAGGGAAGTATGCTCCCGAATACACGGATCTATCTCAGCAATCAGATCGGTTCGGAGTCCCAGAAATTCATCTTTACGAAGAATAAAGATGACACCTACACGATAACGGATCAGAAATCCGATTTTGTGATGGGAATAAGGAATTTCCAGACCGGTGACGGGGCTTCTCTGGAAACACAGAAGGATGAAGGAAGGGCCATCCAGCGGTGGAAGGTCATTAAAAACAGCGACGGCAGTTACAGGATCCTGAATGCGGATACGGATAAAGCCATCTATCTGAAAGGCGGCAGTGCAAGTCCCGGTACATACATGGGACAGTACAGGTATTCGGGCAGTGACAACATGAGGTTCTATCTGCTGGAGGTGACAGCAACGCCCCATACTTACAGCGGGACCTACACGATCAGGGCAGCAGCAAAAACATCGCTTGCTCTAGAAATTACCAATGCCCAGCTGGCAGGCGGTGCAAATGCGCGTCTGTTCACATACTCCGGCGGTCCCTCCCAGATCTTTCGTCTTATGTACAGCGGTAACGGATACTATCGAATTGTGAATGTCAATTCCGGAAAGGTCCTTGGAATAAAGGATAACTCGAACGTGAAGGGGACCAATGTCCGTCAGGCTGAGTGGATCGCCGTGAGCGGTCAGCGATGGAAAATAACGAAGGATGCCGACGGGCGGGTGACCATGCAGAGTGCGGTAGGCACAGCGCTTGACATTTACGGAGGCAGGATCGTGGCCGGCACGAATATCGATGCCTGGACACTCAACAATTCGAATGCTCAGAGATGGCGGCTGGTCAAAGTATCCTGAGAATTGCCGAATGCATCTTGTTTTTTGAAAAAGCCTGTGATATAGTAGTGTTTCGTGAGAATTTATTATCATATTCCTTGTCTCCCGTAAGGCGGGAGGCCGGAGGCCAAAAGGAGGAAATGTGGCATGAACAAGTATGAATTAGCATTAGTTGTAAGCGCAAAGCTTGACAGCGAAGGCGTCGCAGCTGTTGTCGATAACGCAAAGCAGCTGATCGAGCGTTTTGGCGGACAGGTAAGCGAAGTTGAAGAGTGGGGAAAGCGCAAGCTGGCTTATGAGATCCAGAAGCAGACAGAAGCTTTCTATTTCTTCGTTCAGTTCGAAGCTGAAGCAAGTGCTCCGGCTGAAATTGAAGCCCGTATGAGAATTATGGACAATGTTCTTCGTTATCTTGTAGTCCGCAAGGATGAGAACGATACATTCAAGGTCGCTCCGGAGAAAGCTCCGGCAGAAGAGACTGTCGAAGACGTTGTGACAGAAGAAGCTGCTGAGGCGGAAAAAGTTCCGGAAGTTCCGGCAGAAGAGACACCGGCAGAGGAATAATGCTCATTTGCTGATACTGGACCAGTCAGAAAAATGAGGTAATTTATATGAATGTTTTAGTAATGATGGGACGCCTTACGCGTGACCCGGAAGTCCGCTACAGTGCCAGCGGAAGTGCAGTAGCAAGATTTTCACTTGCGGTCGACCGCAGATTCAAGAGAGACGGTCAGCCGGATGCGGATTTCTTTAACTGTGTGTCCTTTGGAAAACAGGCGGAGTTCGTGGAGAAGTATCTCCATAAAGGAATTAAAGTGGTCATTCAGGGATCGCTCCAGAACGATAATTATCAGAACCGTGAAGGTCAGATGGTCTACCGTGACCAGATCATGATCGACAATATTGAGTTCGCTGAGAGCAAGGCCGCAAGTCAGCAGAATGCAGCCGCATTTAATGCGAGACAGTCATCTGCTCCGGCTGCGTCTGCACCGGCAGCTCAGAGTGCCCGGCGGGAAACACCGGTATCTGATTTTTCCGGTGACGGCTTTATGAATATACCGGATGGTATTGATGAAGAACTTCCGTTCAATTAATAACGAACATGAACGATGAGACCCTCCGTTAACGGAGGAACGAAATAGACTGAGCGGGCGGCCCCGTAAAGGGGTGAGGGCCTGCGAATATGAAGAGAGGAGAGCTCACAATGGCTTATCAGAGAAGTGGCGAAGGTCGTGAAGGTGGATACAGAAGAAAACCGAATGGTTTCCGCAGAAGAAAGAAAGTCTGCGTTTTCTGCGGCAAGGAAGGTGAGATCAGTTACAAGGATGTAAACAAGCTCAGAAGATATATCTCCGAGCGCGGAAAGATTCTTCCGAGAAGAATTACAGGCAACTGCTCCAAGCATCAGCGTGCTCTTACACTTGCAGTAAAGCGTGCGCGTCATCTTGCGATCCTTCCGTACGTTCAGGATTGATCCCCGGATCGAAAAGTTGCAAAGAAAGCTGCTTTAAGCTATAATAAAGCCGTCACTACATTCCTGTAGTGGCGGCTTTTTATCTCAGCGGGAGACTGATCTGCCGCCGGGATAAATGTTGTGTGACAATGCACAGGGAATGGATAATACATGGAACAATTTGAAATTACCAACCAGGTCAAAAAATACATACAGACTCCCATCTGGCTCAGTTTCTGTCTTGTAGGAGCCATTCCTCTTCTCTATGTTACCGCAGGGAAGAAAGCGGCCTATGTCGGAGTCGGAATGCTTGTTGTGTATCTTGCCATCACAGCGGTTCTTTATCAGTACCAGCGGGTGCGTCTGGCCAATGAACTGATTTCATTTGCCGCTCAGTATGGTCAGGTACAGCACCGTCTGATCCAGGAACTGGTCCTTCCGTATGCACTGCTTGATCTGAAGGGCGGCGTTTTGTGGATGAATGACGAATTTGCCGCGATCGCAGGCAGAGACGTTAATTTTCACAAGAATGTCGCAGCCATCTTTCCGGAAATCAGTAATGCCAAGCTGCCCGGAAAAGAACCGCGCACGGAAGTGACGGTTGTCAAGGGAGACAATACATATCGGGCGGCCATGCAGAAGATCGTCATGAAGGAACTGATCGATATGGAGAAAGGTGATTCCGATCCCGAGCGGAATACGGTCATCGCCATCTATCTCTTCGATGAGACAGAACTGTCAGGACTTATCGAAGACCGTGACAACAACAGGATCGTCTGCGGAATGCTCAGTCTTGATAATTATGAAGAGGCTCTGGAAAGTGTTGATGAGCTGAGAAAGTCTCTTCTGCTCGCGCTCATTGAGAGAAAAATCAACAAATATTTTACGGATGTGGACGGTATCTGCCGTAAGACGGAGAAGGATAAGTACTTCTTTATTATCAGAAAGAAAGCTCTGGATGAGCTGGAAGCCAAGAAGTTCTCGATCCTTGAGGATGTCAAGACCGTCAACGTCGGCAACGAGATCTCCATGACGATTTCGATCGGCATCGGTTTCGGTTCACACTATTACCTGCAAAATGCCGAGGCCGCGAGAGGCGCGATCGAACTTGCCCTCGGGCGGGGCGGCGATCAGGTCGTTGTCAAGGAAGGCTATAATACAAGATATTTTGGCGGAAAGACAGAATCTGTCGAAAAATATACAAGAGTCAAAGCCCGCGTCAAGGCTCACGCCCTGAAAGAAATCATTTCCTCGAGAAGCGAAGTCTTTATTATGGGCCACAAGATACCGGATGTCGATGTGCTCGGAGCCGCGGTGGGTATCTACCGCTGCGCAAGAACGATTGATAAGCCTGCGGCGATCGTTATGGATACGCCGCCTGATTCCATCCGCCCGATGGTAGAGGGATTTAAGAATAATCCCGACTATGGCGAGCATATGTTCATCACGGCAAGGGAAGCCAGGGAAAGGATCAACAGCAATACGGTCGTCGTGGTCGTCGATACGAATAAGCCGAACTATACGGAGTGCGAAGACCTGCTGCGAAGGACCAATGCCATTGTAGTCCTTGACCACCACAGGCAGAGCAGGGATGTCATTCAGAACGCAGTCCTGTCCTATATTGAGCCTTATGCATCCAGTGCATGCGAGATGGTCGCCGAGGTCGTCCAGTATTTTGACGATTCCCTGAAGATCCGGTCTCTGGAGGCGGACGCCATGTATGCAGGTATTATGGTCGATACCAGTAATTTCCTGACCAGGACCGGTGTGCGGACATTTGAGGCCGCTGCGTTCCTGAGGCGGAACGGGGCGGATGTCACCCGGATCCGCAAGATGTTCCGGGACAGCATGGAAGATATCCAGGCAAAATCGAGGGCAATTGCGGAGGCTGAGATATTTGACGACTGCTTTGCGATCTCGGAGTGCAGGAGCGAAGGGTTGAAGAGCCCGACGGTCGTCGCTGCGCAGACAGCAAATGAGCTGCTGTCGGTGATCGGTGTCAAGGCCTCGTTCGTATTGACTGACTATAATAACATGATCTATATCAGTGCCCGTGCCATCGACGAGATCAATGTACAGCTGATCATGGAACGGCTCGGCGGCGGCGGACACCTGAATATAGCCGGTGCGCAGCTTTCTGACTGCACGGTCACGGAGGCCAGAGCACTGCTCAAGAAAACAATCCTGCAGATGCAGGAAGAAGGAGATATCTGATGAAAGTATTATTGCTTGCCGATGTGAAGAACCTCGGTAAAAAGGACGATATTGTAAATGTTTCCGACGGTTATGCCCGCAACATGCTTTTCCCGAAAAAGCTTGCCGTGACGGCAACACCGAAGAATATGAAGGACGTTGAGCTGAAGAAAAAGAATGAAGCCAGGATCGAGGCGGAGCATCTGAAGGAAGCTCAGAAATTTGCTGAAGAACTTTCCGGCAAAGAGGTCACTGTCGGCATCAAGGTCGGTACCGGCGGAAGAGCATTCGGCTCCGTATCCACCAAGGAGATCGCGGAGGCTGCCAAAGAGCAGCTGGGCGTGGAACTTGACAGAAAGAAAATGATCCTGGACGCTCCGCTTCGGGAAGTCGGCGAATCCAGCGTGCAGGTACGTGTACACCCGAAGGTCACAGCTACACTCAAGGTCATTGTAAAGGAAATCTGATCACTTATGGAAGAAGCGCTTATTAAGAGAATTCCGCCACATTCACCGGAAGCGGAAAAATCGGTCATCGGTTCCATGCTGATGAGCCGCGATGCCGCCCTGGCTGCTATGGAGATCCTGAATAAAGAGGATTTCTATGAGCAGCAGTACGGAATTCTTTTTGAGGCGATGAAGGATCTGAATGATGCCGGAAAACCGATTGACGTCGTGACTCTGCAGGATCGGCTCCGTGAAATGGATGTGCCTCCGGAAGTGGCGGACATGGCATTTGTGGCAGACATTCTGGCTTCCGTTCCGACATCCGCCAATATCAGGTCTTATGCGGAGATCGTCAGTGAGAAGGCTACGCTCCGCAGGCTGATCAGGGTCACAGCGGATATTGAAAATGAGTGTTATCTCGGCAAGACGGATCTGCAGACAATTCTTGAGAAGACCGAGAAGGATGTTTTTTCGGTCCTCCAGCAGAGGTCGACGGATGAGGAAGTACCGATCCGGGACGTCGTTATGGACACGCTGGAGAAAATAGAAAGAGCTTCCAGAATGAAAAGCAAGGTCACGGGGCTTGCCACAGGCTTTCTGGATCTTGACTATAAGACTTCCGGATTCCAGAATTCTGATTTCATTCTGATCGCGGCAAGACCTTCCATGGGCAAGACGGCATTTGTCCTGAATATTGCTCAGTATATGGCTTTCAGGCAGAAGATGCCCTGCGCTCTGTTTTCCCTCGAAATGTCCCGGGATCAGCTCATGAACCGACTGTTCTCCCTGGAGTCCAAGGTCGATTCACAGGCGTTGAGAACAGGTAAACTGAAGGACAATGAGTGGGCGAAACTGGTGGAGAGCGCCGGTGTGATCAGTAACTCCGGTCTCATTATCGATGATACGCCCGGCATCAATCTTCAGCAGTTCCGATCGAAGGCCAGAAAATATAAACTTGATCATGATATAAAGATAATATTTATCGATTACCTTCAGCTCATGGCAGGCAACGGCGGCAGGACGGATAACCGTCAGCAGGAAATTTCCGATATATCCCGTGCCCTGAAATCACTTGCCCGTGAACTGAACATACCGATCGTTGCCCTTTCACAGCTGAACCGCGGTGTCGAGCAGCGGGAGGACCACAGACCCATGCTCTCAGATCTTCGTGAATCCGGAGCGATCGAGCAGGATGCCGATGTCGTCATGTTCATCTACCGCGATGATTATTATAATAAGGATACGGATGACAAAGGGATAGCAGAGATCATTATCGCAAAACAGCGAAACGGTCCGATCGGCACAATTAAGCTGATCTGGCTTCCGGATTATACAATGTTTGCCAATATGACTCATCATAAAGGACATAATGCACAGAAAGATGAAGGATAACGGGCATATTTTCTTCTGGCAACTCAGGCGGTTCTATGCTAATATTGAGCACGTGCCGATTGAGACGGAAGTCGTCACCTCGAAGGATTAGAAGGAGGAACGTATGTATACCTGGGAAGATATTCACAATGTGGATCCGGAAGTTGCGGATCTGATTCAGAAAGAGTTTGAAAGACAGAATTCTCATATAGAGTTAATTGCTTCCGAGAACTGGGCCAGCAAAGCTGTCATGTCGGCTCTTGGTTCCGTTCTTACGAATAAATATGCGGAGGGGTACCCCGGTCATCGTTACTACGGCGGATGTGAGTTCGTTGATGAGATAGAGGATCTTGCCCGCAACCGCGCAATGGAACTGTTCGGATGTACATATGCCAATGTTCAGCCGCATTCCGGTGCGCAGGCCAATTTTGCAGTCTTTTATGCACTGCTTCAGCCGGGCGACACTTTTATGGGAATGAACCTTGAAGAAGGCGGACATCTCTCGCATGGTTCGCCTGCCAATGTTTCCGGAAACTATTTTAAGGCTGTGCCGTACGGTGTGGATGAGAATGGCTTCCTTGATTATGATGAATGTGAACGGATCGCGAAAGAATGCAAGCCGAAGATGATCGTTGCCGGTGCTTCCGCTTACTGTCGGACGATCGATTTTAAGAGGATGCGTGAAATCGCTGACTCAGTGGGCGCTTATCTCATGGTGGATATGGCACACATCGCGGGACTGGTAGCGACCGGCTATCATCCGAGTCCGATTCCGTATGCCCATGTTGTCACAACGACAACACACAAGACCCTTCGCGGACCGCGCGGCGGTATGATCTTATCCAGCGCAGAGTTCGCGAAAGAGCACAAGCTTAATAAATGCATTTTCCCGGGAACACAGGGTGGCCCGCAGATGCACAGCATCGCAGCCAAAGCGGTGATGTTCAAGGAGGATCTCTCTCCTGAATACAAGGCGTACGCAGGCCGCGTGGTTGAAAATGCACAGGCTCTCTGCCGTGGTCTTATGGACCGTGGTGTCAGGATCGTCAGCGGAGGAACGGATAACCATCTTATGCTGATCGACCTCAGAGATTCAGAGCTGACAGGAAAGGAACTCGAGGAGAGACTGGATCAGGCCAATATCACAGCCAACAAGAATACTATTCCGCGTGAGCCCAGAAGCCCGTTCATTACAAGCGGTGTCCGTCTCGGAACACCGGCTGTCACGACGAGAGGGTTCAATACGGAAGATATGGACCGGGTCGCTGAGGCTATTGCTCTTGTTATAGAGAGTGAGGATAATATCGGAAAAGCCAGAGAGATCGTGAAAGAACTCACCGAGAAATATCCTCTTGAGTAATACGTCATTCGATTGCTCCTTGGCAACACGCCATCCGATTTCGAAAGGATGCGAAAGATATGATGAATAAGAATATGCAGCGGATCGTAGTTGCTATCATTGCGGTCATACTTGCTGTAATCATGATTTTAAGTCTGGTCGCCCCCGCCATGGCTGCCGAGGAGGCAGAGGAATGGGATGTTCAGACGGAAGAACAGATAGCAGAGGAAGCCGATGCGGAAGAACCGATAACGGAGGAAGCGGGTGCGGAAGACCAGGTAACGGAGGAAGCCGGCGAGGAAGTTCCGGATGCCGGAGATACTGCACAGGTTTCTTCCGAAGATCAAAGCGCGAATGTTTCGGAAGCTGTTGCAGCTTCCGAAAATTCTCTGCAGACCAATCCGAATGCAGTCATACTGGATGGCGTTAAGATCGGTTCTGTCGATGTTTCGGGAATGAATGAAGAGCAGGCCACCGCTGCCGTCAATGCGCATGTGGCTGAAATGCAGAATTCCGTTATGACGGCCAGAGCAGACGGACAGGAGATGGTCATTGCCGTCAGCGATCTTGGCTTTAACTGGACGAACCCGAATGTAGTCAGTAAGGCTCTCAGCCTTGGCCGCAGAGGCAACATTCTGGAGCGCTACAAAGTCAGGAAAGACCTTTCGGCCAACGGTGTAGAGCTTCCTATAGAGAGGGAATTCAGTTCGGATGCCATGCATGCATTTATTTCTCAGTGTGCTGTGACTGCGAATCGTGCACCGGTAGAAAATGCCCTTACTTTAAACGGTGACGGAACACTTTCTGTTGTCGAAGGCGTGAATGGAATTGTGGTGGATGAATCTGCCTCCTACAGTGCCATGGTCCTTTATATGAATACCGGATGGCGGGGCGGAGCACCTGATTTCAATCTGGTGACAGAAGTGATCCCGCCTTCAAGGGACAAGGAACAGCTGGCAAGGGTAAAAGACATTATCGGAACAGGAGATACGGATTACTCCGGAAGTTCTCCGGAACGTGAACAGAATATTGTAAACGGGACACAGCTCATATCCGGAATTATACTCATGCCCGGTGAACAGTTCTCACTGCTTGAGCATGTCGTGCCGTTCAGTGCAGAGAACGGATATGCGCCTGCGCCTTCCTATGCGGAGGGGTCGGTCATAGATACATTCGGCGGTGGGATCTGCCAGGTCTCGACGACGCTTTATCTGGCCGTTCTTCAGGCAGAACTGCAGGTCGATGAGAGATTCTGCCATTCCATGATGGTCCACTATATTGAACCGTCCAAGGACGCTGCTATTTCAGAGGAAGGCGGCAAGGATCTGAAGTTCACAAATAACACGGATGCCCCGATTTATCTTTACGGAACAGCGGGAGGCGGAGCTCTGCACTTTTCGATTTACGGAGTAGAAACACGTCCTGCAGGCCGTACAGTCAATTACATCAGTAATGTACTGTCACAGACGGATGTACAGTTCATATTTATTCCGGATGAAAATCTTCCGGCCGGCACGATCATCCAGAGCGGAGAACCGCACATCGGTTATGAGGCGGAACTCTGGAAGGAAACGGTCGAGAACGGAGAGATGACGAGAGAATGGGTCAATGAGAGCAGCTATCGGATGACTCCGATCACCTATACTGTGGGTGTACAGACTGCAGACCCCAACCTGAAGGCCAATCTGATGGGTGCAATCGCGGCAGGACAGCTCGATCAGATCAACTACTTCCTGTCACTGGCCGGTCTTGCCTGAAGAATGGATGGTATTGCAGATGACAGGAGAAATATTCGTACTGAACAGTATTGCGATCGATGCCGCAAAGTATCTGATGGATAATAAAAAGAGGGAACTTGATCGGAAGTTCCCTCCTTTTTTCATGCATTTGACAGATCTCTCCCTAACAGAAGGAGAGAGGATTGCCGAAAGGATCCGGGAGAATCTGAAGGCAATCGGTGCATCTTCCGCCTACTGCGCGGAGATGTCCGAAGGGGGAATATTAAATGCCCTCTGGTACATGGCGGAAACGTGTGAGACGGGATTTGAGATCAGGCTCAGAAGCATTCCCATTGACCAGCAGACCGTGGAGATTCTGGAATTTTTCGATATAAATCCTTATTACGCGCGTTCACAAGGCACATGGGTCGCACTTACCGAGGATCCTATCGCATTGGAACGGATTTTGTCAGCGTCAGAAATTCCTTATAAGATCATTGGTCACGCCAATGCTCTTAAAGCGCGCACGATCCTTAACGGGGAGAGCGTGCGCTATCTTGATCGACCGCAGCGGGAGGAACTGGAGAAAGTGATGCTCTGACCGGGCCGGCGGGATACACGGTGAAAGAGAGGCATCTGCCCGGAACGGGTCAGGCAAGGTCCAGCGTGAAAACGAATTCGGTTCCGACATTCTCCGTACTGACCACACTGATCGTCTGTTCGTGAGCTGTTATGATATCTTTTACGATAGACAGGCCCAGTCCGGTTCCCTTCCGGTCGCGTCCGCGGGATGTATCCGTTTTATAAAAACGATCCCAGATCTTGGGGAGAGAGTCCTGTGGAATACCGCATCCTTCGTCCTTGACGGAGACATAACATTTATTGTGGCGTATCGTGGTCTCCAGCTTGATCTGGGAATTGCGGTCGCTGAATTTGATGGCATTATCGAGCAGGTTATAAATGACCTGCTCGATTTTTTCTTTATCGGCGTTGACCTTCAGAGAAGTTCCGGTCAGCACCAGATTGATCGTGATCTTCTTTTTTCTGCAGCTTCCCTCAAAGACGGAGACAGTCGTCTTCAGCATCTCATTAATATCGAAGACCGAATAATTGAGGGAGACTTTTCCCGCGCTCAAAGTATTGAGTTCAAGAATAGACTTCGTCAGTTTATCCAGACGATCGGTCTCCTGGGCAATGATATTCAGATACTTTCCGTGAAGCTCCGGAGGAATCGTTCCGTCAGTCATGGCTTCCGTAAAACCTTTGATGGACGTCAGAGGGGAACGGAAATCGTGGCTTACATTGGAGATGAAGTTTTTCTGGTAGTCATTGTTCTTCTTCAGTTCTCCTGCCATCAGGTTCAGTGTATCGGAAAGATAGCCCATCTCATCATGGCTTGTCACGTCGATCTTGTGGTTCAGATTGCCGCGGGCGAATTCGCCTGCACCATAATTGATTTTTATGAGAGGGCGGTAAATATAATACCAGAAGGCAGCCAGAAGGATCAGTGACAGCAGAAAGTTCACGAAACAGACGATTTCCACTCTGTGAACAAGGATCGCTGTCAACCGGTTCAGGCTTTCCATGGGAATGGAGACAGAGATATACCCCCTGATTTTTACAGCGCGCGTCATCGGACAGATGACACTCAGCATCTCCTGGTCGTACTGATTATAAAAAGTGCTTACTTCGTAGAATTTCGGACCGAAGCGGAGATAGTCAAAATTTTCGATCACGTGGGGGTTCTCCAGGCTCAGCGGTGTCTCCGTATTAATAAGCTCTGTACCGTCCGTGTCGATCAGACGGATGGAAGCGCCGTTGGCGTAAGCCACGAGAGTCAGTGTGTTATACAGCTCATTTAAGACTGCCTCGCTCTGAAAGTACCTTCGTCCCTGATTTTCCGCAATGTTGGTCGCCTCTGAGTACAACTCATTGGCCTTGTACAGGGTGAGCTCATTAAGGATAAGCTGCTTGCCAAGGGTCGTCACTACCAACATGGAGAGAACAGCCAGGATCGCATAGGCAATCAGGTACCTTGCGAGCAGAGAAACTTTCATAAAGGGATCACCTCTGCTTTACTTCGAACTTGTAACCGATTCCCCAGACCGTGCGGATCGCCCAGTTGTCCTGATCTTTTATTTTTTCACGGAGTCTCTTGATATGTACATCGACAGTCCTGGTGTCTCCTACATACTCGTACCCCCAGATGTGATCAAGCAGCTGCTCTCTGGTGAAGACCTGATTCGGCTGAGAGGCCAGAAAATACAGGAGCTCCAGTTCTTTGGGCGGCATAACAAGTTCTTTCCCGTTGTAGAGGACGGAATAGTTGGTCTGATTTACTACAAGATTCGTGTACTCTGCGATTTTGGCACCTGCCGCGACCGGTACCGGCGCTTCGGGAGCGGTACGGTAGCGGCGAAGAACGGCTTTTACTCTCGCAACAAGTTCCTTTGAGTCGAAGGGTTTGATGATGTAGTCATCTGCGCCAAGCTCCAGACCCAGTACTTTGTCAAATGTCTCACCCTTTGCGGAAAGCATGATGATCGGTGTGTCTTTCTTCGCCCGGACTTCACGGCATACCTGATATCCGTCCTTGCCCGGGAGCATGAGGTCCAGCAGGATCAGGCTGGGCTTAAAGCTTTCGAACAGTTCGAGTGCTTCCTCACCGTCCTCTGCTATTTTGGTTTCATACATTTCCTTTTCAAGATAGAGTGATATTAGTTCTGCAATATTATTATCGTCATCAACGATAAGGATCTTCTGCCTTGCAGCCATAGCTTTTCCTTCTTTCCCTGTTACTTAAGTTCCGCTATTGTAACTCCGGCGTCACCCTCACCATATTCGCCGAGTCTGAATCTTTTTACATGCTTGTTCTTTTTCAGATATTTCTGAACGCCCTGCCTTAGTTTGCCCGTGCCTTTTCCGTGTACGATCCGAACACTCGGCAGGTGGGCAAGCGCCGCATTGTCGATGAACTTGTCGAGTTCCATGCAGGCTTCATCCACAGTCATGCCCAGAAGATTGATTTCCGTTGTTGCAGTGGAAGATTTTTCCATTCGCAGCTTTCCGGTCGAAGACTTCTTTACGCCGGGAGCATTTATATCGGCTTCGTCGATCTTCTCGAGATCCGTAAGTTTTACTTTGGTACGCATGATTCCCAGCGTGACGAAAAGATATCCTTTTGCATCCGGAAGGGTGCTGACGGTACCTTTCAGATTGAGACTGATGACCCTGACGGTATCTCCTACCTTGATATCTTTTGCGTCAAGAGTTCCGGTCCGAATCCCGCTTCCGCCAAGATCGCCGATGTTCTTATTCATATCGCCGATCTTATTTCTGAGATTCTGACGTTCTTTCTCCATTTCTTTGCCGGAGGCAATCCCCCCGTGCTTGGCGAAATAAGAAATCGTCTTATCCGCATAATCCTTTGCATCCTGGAGAATCTTTCTCGCTTCTATGGAGGATTCGGTGATGAGCTTCTTTTTCTGCTCTTCCAGATGAGCCTTCTGATACTCGAGATCCTTCTTCATCTTCTCAATCTCCCGGCTCGTTCTCTCGGCTTCCTCCTTTTCCAGCTCGAGACTCATACGTTTTGACTCGAGATCGGAGATGACATCTTCGAATGTTTCCTGCTGGTCGGTGAGAAGATTTTTCGCATCCTCTATGACAGCCTCGGAGATACCAAGCTTTCTGGATATTGCAAATGCATTGCTCTTCCCGGGAACGCCGATCAGAAGCCGGTAGGTCGGAGAGAGTGTGGCGACATCAAATTCGCAGGAAGCGTTCTCGACGCCGGGGGTCTTTAAAGCGTAGACTTTGATTTCACTGTAATGCGTTGTGGCGATGGTCCGTACACCTCTTTGGTGAAGGCTGTCCAGAATCGCGACCGCCAGTGCAGCGCCTTCCGTGGGGTCGGTGCCTGCCCCCAGCTCATCGAAGAGGCACAGAGAATCCGTATCCGCTTTATCCAGAAAAGTCACGATGTTCGTCATATGTGAAGAGAAGGTCGAGAGACTCTGCTCGATGCTCTGCTCATCACCGATGTCGGCATAGACCTCGGTGAACAGCGCGATGCGGCTTCGGTCACCGGCCGGGATATGCAGTCCGGACAGGCCCATAAGCTCCAGAAGTCCGGTCGTTTTTAATGTGACGGTCTTTCCGCCGGTATTGGGACCTGTGATGACCAGCAGATCAAAATCCCCGCCCAGGCGGATATCGATCGGAACGACTTTTTTCTTATCAATAAGAGGGTGTCTTGCTTTTCTGAGATCGATAATACCGTCGTCGCTGACGATCGGTTTTGTGGCATTCATGGATAAGGCAAGGGAAGCCCTGGCGAAAATAAAGTCGAGCTGTGTCATGATCTCGTAGTCATAACGGATCTGTCCGTTATACTCAGCCAGCATCTCGGAGAGTTTCGCGAGAATGACCTCTATTTCCTTTTCCTCCTCTATTTCCATTTCACGGATGTCATTATTCAGTTTTACAACGGAGGCAGGTTCCACAAATACCGTGTTCCCGGAGGAACTCATATCATGAACGATGCCTGCTACGTTGGCTCTGTGTTCCGATTTGACCGGAATACAGTATCTGCCGTCCCGGGTCGTTACGAGAGCATCCTGCAGGTAGTCCTTGGCATGCTGAGCGATAATACGATTGAGCTCTGTATGGATGCGCTCTCCGGCCGCCTTGATGTTACGGCGGATCTGGCGCAGCTTCGGAGACGCGTTATCGCTGATCTCATCCTCGGAAAGAATGCATCTTCGGATCTCGGAAGATGCGGATGTTACCGGGTCGAGCCCGTTGAAAAGAGCAGTAAGTATATCATCCGGTGTATCCTCTCTCTCTTTGCGGCCGTAAGCACGTACCAGCCCCGCGTTTTCAAGCAGTTTACAGATCGAAAGAAGCTCACGGGTACCGAGCGCGGAACCGAGATCCAGCCTGAGGAGTGACGGACGTACATCGAATGTGTTGCCGAATGAGATACTGCCTTTGGCAAATACGCGTCCCACCGCTGCCGCTGTCTCCTCCTGCAGCGAATTGATTGCGGATATATCCGCGAGCGGCATAAGGGCTCGGCAAAGAGCCTTTCCGGGCGCTGATGTGGCACGCTCCTCAAGCAGAGCTACTATTTTATCATATTCCAGTGTGTGTAATGCTTTATCATTCATAAGTCTATTCTACATTAAAGTTTGTGCGGTGGAAAGATTGCAGATTTAAAAATGATTCATAAATTGTTCATATGTGGTTGTTAAAATGTACAATAAATATCAGCTCGTAACAGTAGATTTCCGGACATAGACGAAGAGATGAATTCAGACGAAATCAAAGAAGAAAACGAACAATCGAATGAGCAGGAGAGCGAGGAATATTCTTTTCTGAATGAGACAGTAAAGAATCCTCCGCTCGATATTCAGAAGCTCCTGCTGAAAATATGCGGGATCATCGGCGCGGCCGTTCTCTTTGGAGTCATAGCGGCGCTTGTTTTTTATGCTGTTTTAAGGCAGAGGGAAAGCGTGACGCCTAATCAGATCACGATTCCCTCTGATGTACAGATCACACAGGCGGCGCAGGCAGGAGGCGATGACGGGCAGAGCAGTCCCGATCAAAGTCAGGCGGGAACGGATAACAGCAAGGACAATAATGAAGGACAGGAACGTTCAGATGACAGTGTTTCCGAACAGACCGTGGTCCCGACGCCTACCCCTACGGAAGAAGAACTGGACCGGCATGCCCTGGATTCCTACATCCGCATGCAGAATAAATTGCAGGGTATTGCGGAAGAAGCTCTGCGATCCGTTGTGACAGTGACCGGTGTTACGGAAGAAGACGAATGGTTCGATATCACCGGTGTCGGTAAATCGGCTTCGAGCGGTCTCATTGTGGCGGATAACAGTTTAAGCTATCTGATCCTCACGGAAAGCGGTATATTGAACGACGCGGAGGAAATAGTAGTCACCCTGCCGGATGGTACGCTCGTTCCGGGTTCCTTTCAGAAGAAAGACCCGGTCACGGGCATCTGTGTTGTCAGCATTTCCAAAGAGCAGATCCCTGCGGCGACAGAGAGAACTCTTCAGGTAGGTATTCTGGGCAATTCCTATAATGTCGAACAGGGGGATTCCGTCCTTGCGGTGGGGGCACCGATGGGGACGGCCGGGGCATTTGCCTGCGGGAAAATCGTATCTCTTTCGGAGAGTGTCGCGATCATTGACGGTGAATACAGGCTCATGTCAACGGACATCTGCGGAGAAGGGTCAAAAAGCGGTGTTCTGGTAAATCTGGACGGAGAGGTAGTCGGTTTTATTGCCAGAAAGTATGTCGATTCTGAGCAGTACATGGTGAAAGCGATCCCGATCTCTCCAATCAAGAGCCTGATCGAGAAACTATCCAATAATAAGGCCCTGTCCTATATAGGAATCCATGGGCTGGATATTTCCGAGAAGGCTGCGGAGACAATGGGCATACCTTCCGGAGTTTATGTGAGTTCGATCGATGAGGATTCACCGGCGCGTAAGGCGGGAATCCAGCCGGGAGATATTATTACGAGCGTGGGACTGGGATCGGTGGTCAATCTTCGCTCTCTCCATGAGAGCATTATGAACAGGACGCCGGGTGAAGACCTTGACGTGGTCATTATGCGGCAGGGATCTGAAGAGTATGCTGAATTCGATTTCAAGGTCACGATCGGGGAACTGCCGGAAAAAAATGCCGGGGAGACAGCAGGTAAAAAAGAGCAGAGCGCTGAAGAAACCACGGATCCAAGCGGAGATGACAGCAGCGTTCCGGCGGAAACCAAGTGATCTGCTGATGGATTCTGCCAAAGGAAAATAGTCCGGCGGGCAGAAAGATACTTGACAGGACAACAATAGATGTAGATACTGTTTTAAGAAGTAGAGAAAAAGCTTCCGACCTGCGTTTTGAACAAGGGTTGGAAGTTTTCGATTGTGTGCCGGAAAGAGCACTTAGAAATGAGGAAACATGCGTTATATCAGTGAACTGAGAGAGGGCAGCCGCATCCAGGATGTCTACCTCTGTAAGCATAAACAGTCTGCCGTTACCAAGAACGGAAAAAACTATGAAAATGTCATCCTGCAGGACCGCACCGGTGTGCTCGACGCGAAGATCTGGGACCCGAACTCGGATGCCATTCATGAATTCGAAGCACTGGATTATATTTATGTGGCGGGAAGTGTGAGCAATTTCAACGGTTCTCTGCAGGCATCCTTAAAGCAGGTCCGCAAGGCCGATCCGGGTGAGTATATTCCGGCGGATTATCTCCCCGTCACCAAAAAGAACCGAAAAGTCATGTATAATGAACTGCTCGGTTTTGCCGCATCAGTGAAGCAGCCTTATCTGAATGCTCTCCTGAAAAGCTTTTTTGTTGACGATAAGGATTTCCTGCGTATCTTCGCGGGGCATTCGGCTGCCAAGACTGTTCACCACAGCTTTGTGGGCGGATTGCTTGAACACACACTTTCCGTTACGAAGATCTGTGATTATATTGCCCGCAATTATCCTGCAATCAACCGTGACCTGCTCATCACAGTCGCGATGCTGCATGATATCGGAAAGACCAGAGAACTTTCCGACTTCCCGGTGAACGAGTACACGGATGACGGGCAGCTGCTGGGACATATTCTGATCGGTGCTGAAATGGTCCATGATCATATCCGAGATATCGCGGGATTTCCGGAAAAGCTTGAGACGGAGATCAAGCATTGTATTCTCGCCCATCACGGTGAGTACGAGTTCGGTTCTCCGAAGAAACCTGCGATCATAGAGGCCATGGCTTTGAACCTGGCTGATAACATGGACGCTAAACTGGAGACGATGACAGAGATTCTGGAATCCGGACCGGTGAATGATGAGTGGCTCGGCTTCAATCGTTTCTTTGACTCCAATCTGAGAAGAACAGGCAGATAAGTCAGGTATAAAATGACAGATAATATGTTCAGGAAAAACGATATGGTGGAGATCACCATAGAAGATATGACAAATGAAGGCGAGGGTATCGGCCATGCGGATGGCTATGCCCTCTTTGTAAAGGATGCGGTCATTGGTGACCGCATTTTTGCTCGTATTACCAAGACAAAGAAGAATTATGGGTATGCCCGGGTAGAGAAGGTCCTTCATGCCTCCCCGGACCGCGTGACGGCCGGATGTCCTGAGGCAAGAAGATGCGGAGGCTGCCGCCTGCAGGAGCTGTCTTACGAGAAGCAGCTGGTATTCAAGGAAGGAGTCGTCCGCCGGAATCTGCAGAGGATCGGTGGTTTTTCAGAGATTCCGATGGAGCCGATCATCGGCATGGAGGATCCGTGGAGATATCGCAACAAAGCTCAGTACCCGATCGGGTTCTCCGGGAAAGACGGGAAAATTATTGCGGGTTATTATGCAGGCAGAACGCATTCGATTATCGATGTGAGGGACTGTCTCCTGTCCCCTGAGCATAATGCGGACATACTTGGGGCAGTGGTTGCATTTGCCGAAAAATATCATATAGAGCCGTACGATGAGTCGACCGGGAAAGGGCTCCTGCGGCATCTGCTTGTCCGGGAGGGGTTCGTCTCCGGCGAGGTCATGGTCTGTCTGGTGATCAATGGGAAGAAGCTTCCTTATGCGGATGAACTGACGCGAATGCTGCTTAAGATCCCGGGAATGGAGTCTTCTCTGAAGAGTGTCTGCCTCAACATAAACCGGCAGCGGACCAATGTGATCCTCGGGGAGAAAGTCATATCGCTCTATGGAAATCCCTGGATCACGGATTACCTCGGTGATTTTTCTTTCCGCATTTCTCCGCTCTCGTTCTATCAGGTAAATCCGGTACAGACCGTGAAGCTCTACAATACGGCGGTGGAATACGCCCGGCTGACCGGCCGGGAAACTGTTTTCGATCTGTTTTGCGGGATCGGAACGATTTCACATTTCCTTGCGCGGAAGGCGGCAGCGGTTTACGGGGTCGAAATTGTGCCGCAGGCCATAGAGGACGCCAAGGCCAACGCGGCCCGCAATCATGTGATAAATGCGAAGTTCTTCGCTGCTGCTGCGGAAGATGTGGCGGCGCGGGGGTATTTTGACGAGGAAAACCCGCTGGTCCGTCCCGATGTAGTCGTAGTCGACCCTCCGAGGAAGGGGTGTGAGGAAAGCCTTCTTCGGACGATACGAGGCCTTGGTCCGGACAGGGTCGTTTATGTGAGCTGTGACAGCGCTACGCTGGCAAGGGATTTGAAGATTCTCTGTGCTCCGGCCGGGGAGGGACAGAATTCTTATCGGCTTGAACGGGTCAGAGCCTGTGATATGTTCCCACATTCGGTCCACGTCGAAGTCGTGAGCCTCCTGCAGCGGATGAGCAACACCCGGGAGAGAACAATTACCC
>CAMNDN010000011.1:0-42186 GCA_946535445.1 uncultured Lachnospiraceae bacterium | reverse complement strand
CTGCGTTGAAAGGAGATTAATTTATGACGATTACATACAAGGTGAAAAACGGAATATATGTGAACATGACAAATCGCTGCCCGTGCGCATGCACCTTCTGTCTGAGACAGAACGGACCCGGTGTTTACGGATCCGATTCCCTGTGGCTCGAACATGAACCTTCTGTCAGTGAAGTGAAAGCGGCAATCGATGAGTGGGATTTAAGCTGCTATGATGAAGTCGTTTTCTGCGGTTACGGGGAGCCCACAGAACGGCTGCCGGAGCTGCTTGAGGTAGCTGCTTACATCCGCTCGAAATCACAGATAAAAATCAGGATCAACACCAATGGTCTTGCGGATCTCATCTGGGACCGGCCGACGGCAGCGGACCTTGAGGGGCTGATCGATACTGTCTCCATAAGTCTCAATGCCAACAACGCGGAGGACTATCTGAAGCTCACCAGATCCAAATTCGGCATCAAGTCCTGGCAGGCCATGCTGGATTATGCGAAAGACTGCACGAAATATGTCCCGAAGGTCGTCATGACGGTCGTGGATCAGGTGACAACACCTGCGGAGCAGGAGGAATCTCGAAAAATCTGTGAGGCTTACGGAGTTACACTCCGCGTGAGACCATATGAGAGCTGAGTGAAGTAAGAATGGGGCCGCTGCACCGGGAAATTTTACCAACATATGAGGCTGTCGCATTAAGCATTATATGCATAAATAATTCATTTTTTCTGCTTATTGCGACAGCCCCATATATTAGAGTAATACCTTCGTGCAGCGGCCCCATTCATAATGAGTTCTTCAGTTAGTGTGCCTGAATGGAATCCAGGAAATCTCTTGCCCTCTGTGTCTTCGGATGGGCGAAGAATTCTTCCGGTGTGTTCTCCTCCAGGATCTCGCCCGCATCCATGAAGATGATCCGGTTGGCGACGCGCTTCGCGAAATTCATCTCATGCGTGACGACGACCATCGTCATTCCCTCTCCCGCAAGCTCGGTCATGACGGCCAGAACTTCACCGATCATCTCCGGGTCGAGCGCGCTGGTCGGCTCGTCGAAGAGGATGGCCTTCGGATGCATGGCCAGGGATCTGGCGATGGCAACACGCTGCTGCTGGCCGCCGGAGAGCTGGGCCGGTACTTTTGATGCCTGAGAGTCCACACCGACTCTCTTCAGAAGGCGCATTGCTTCTGCTTCCGCCTCTGCCTTGGATTTTTTGAGAACTTCTCTCGGACCGATCGTCACGTTCTCAAGGATATTCTTATGAGCAAAAAGATTGAACTGCTGGAACACCATGCCGACCTGGGCACGAAGTTCTGCCAGTTTTCTGCCTTCCTTCGGCAGCGGTTCTCCGTCGATCAGGATCTCCCCGGAATCAATGGTCTCGAGGCGGTTGATCGTGCGGCAGAGTGTTGATTTTCCGGAGCCTGACGGTCCGATGATGACGACGACTTCTCCTTTCTGCACGGAAAGATTAATGTCCTTTAAGACATGAAGCTGTCCGAAATGTTTATCTATATGTCTGAGTTCAATGACCGGAGTAGCGGCTGCTCCTTGACCCTGTGCCATGTTCTCTCCTCCTTCTTTTTTATGTTATTCAGTTCTGATCGCCGGTTCAGGTGAGCCGGGTCCTTCCCGTTACACCTTTTTGACCTGTGCATTCTTCCTGCGGTTGGTCAGGTAGAGGGACAGCTTATTCAGCCCGTAATTGATCAGGATATAAATGATGGCGACGACCAGATAGACGGACAACAGCGCGTCGTAATTGCTGATCAGGACTCTCGCGTTCTGCATGAGGTCCGCATAACTGACAACGTAGGCAAATGTCGTGTCCTTCAGTACGATGACCAGTTCCGAGATGAGCCCGGGGATAACGATCCGGAATGCCTGCGGAAAAATGATCTTGAGGAACACCGCGTGTTCCCTCATGCCGAGGGACAGTGCAGCTTCCCGCTGTCCTTTCGGAACCGCGTTGACGCCGGAACGCAGGGTCTCTGCCGTGACGCCGGCTGCGGAGATAGCGACCGGGAGGGTGATCTTCCAGAAGGCCGGAAACTTTAGTCCCAGCTGCGGCGCTGCAAGGAAAAAGAAATAGATGAACAGAAGTGTGGGAATGCCGCGGCTCAATTCTATTAAAACGGTCGAGATGCCTCTGAGGATGCTGTAATTGCAGATCCGGCCGATCATCATGAGCATACCGAGAGCAAACGCGCACAGCATTGCACAGATCGCCACTTCCAGTGTTCCGATAAGACCTTCTCCCAGGAACCTCCATGTCGTTGCGCGTGTAAATATAGTCCAGTATTTACTGTCGAGCTGTCCGTTTTCATAAAAACGGCGGATGATAAAGAAAATCAGCCATGCAACAAAGATCAGGGAGATGACAGTTCCGATCGTAATATAGCGTTTTGTTTTTGGACCGGGAGCTTCGTAGAGATAATCCCGGATGGATGTATTGGCTTTATTCATCTCAGAATCCTCACTTTCCGGTCGATCAGATTACCGATCTGCCCCAGTATGACCGCGGTTCCGCAGTAGAGGACGGCGGAGATGACAAATGCCGTTATACCTCCCACTGCGTGCGTGTTAATATAAGAAACAATACCCGTAAGATCTGTCGGGTTGAGCGGTACCTGTGAGGCCAGAGCTGTTGTGAGCATGGTGGCGACCAGAAGATTCGTCAGCGGCAGGACGCTGGAACGGACAGCCTGGGGCAGGACAACGTTCCGGATCGTCTGCATAAAGGTCATGCCGATCGAACGCGCAGCCTCGATCTGTCCGGGATTGATCGTATTCATACCGGACATCAGGTATTCCGAACAGAATGCCGCCGGGATCAGGGTCGTGGCAGTCAGTACACAGGTATAATAAGAAAGAACCACGTTCAGATACGGCAGAGCGTAGACCAGAACAATAAGGAGGGACGCACCCGGAATATTCCGGAAGATCTGGACGAAGAAGTCTCCGACGATCTTCAGGGGAGTGATCGGGGAGATCCTCATGACCGTGATGACGATTCCGATTATAAGCGCGAGGGCAAAAGAGGTAAAGGTCAGTTTATAGGTCGTGAGGAGAGCAAGAAGGTATTTGTCTCCGAATTGAGAGAGAAGTTCAGATATGCTCATAAAACCTGCCTTTCAAAAAAGGCTCTCAAATCCATAGACTTGAGAGCCGGAGTGTTCATGAATTAACCGATTGCCGGAGGTTCCGGTACAGTATCGATTCCGGTACGGTCACCGAGGCTGATTTTCCAGAGCTCTGCCCAGGTCCCGTCTGCTTCGATTTTTTCAAGCCATGCATTTACAAATGCCACGCCGTCCGAATCCAGCGGAAGGCCGATGCCGTAGTTATCTTCATCACCGAAGGTGTCACCGGCGATCTCGTAGTTCCCGGGATTCTTTACGATCGCGTTCAGGAGCAGTGTGTAGTCTGTGACATATGCGTCGACACGTCCCTGCTCAAGAGCCGTTCTGGCCTCGGAATCGTTCGTGAATTCCTGAATGATTGCATCCGGAGCGAACTTTGCCAGGATATCCGGACCTGTTGAACCGGACTGTGTGGCGACGGTCTTACCCGCGAGGGAATCAACGCCGGTGATATCCGTGTTGCCTGCCTTTACGAGGACAGCCTGCTTGGATGTATAGTAAGGTCCGGCGAAGGAAATCAGTTTCTTGCGGTCTTCTGTGATGGAATATGTTGCAAATACCGCATCGACCTGATCGCTCTGAAGAACGGACTCGCGAGTGCTGGAGTCCACCTGTGTGAGCTCACACTTGGTCTCGTCACCGAGAATGTAGCGGGCGAGCATCTGGTACAGACCTGCGTCGAAACCGCGCACGCCGTTATCTGTCTCATCCAGCTGACTGAAGAGGAAAGATGTGCGGACCGTTCCTACACGGAAGACACCGGCATCCTTGATGGACTTGGCCCATTCGCTGGCTTCGATCGTCGCATCGTCCGCAACTTCGCCGGATGCAACGAGTGCGTCGAACGCTTCCTTGTCGATTGCCACGGAAGCTGCCTCCTCTGAGGCAGCGTCGCCGGAAGCGGCTGCGGAAGCCGTTGCGGATTCTGTCGATGCAGCTGTTGTTTCCGCCGGTGAAGAGGAACCACCGCAGGCGGCCAGGCTGAGAGCGAGTCCTGCCGCAACGATCAGGCTGAGTACTTTCTTTTTCATAGAATATCCTCCTTAAGTAAATTTCTTTCACTGATGTTAAATATCTTATCATAGAAATAAGAAAGTTGAAATAAAAAAGAGCACTGTTTTGCGATAAATTGCTAACACTTTAAAACGATGCTGTTATGAAGGAACCGTACCTGCTATAATGATAACTTACAGGTGAAAATGGGCTTCAGACTGTGAGCATGTCCGACAACACGGATGCCCGCAGTCTGAGGAAATGCAATATGACAGGAGAAAAATATGGCCAAGTGCATCATGATCCAGGGTACCATGTCCGGCGCAGGCAAAAGCCTGCTGGTGACCGCCTTATGCCGCATCTTCCGGGAGGACGGATTCCGGGTCGCACCTTTCAAAAGTCAGAACATGGCTCTTAACAGTTATATAACAAAAGACGGTCTCGAGATGGGCCGTGCCCAGGCCGCCCAGGCGGAAGCCGCCGGGAAAGAGCCGGATGTGCGTATGAACCCCATTCTCCTAAAACCGACGAGCGACGTCGGAAGTCAGGTCATCGTAAACGGGAGGGTGTACGGGACACTGAAAGCCAGAGACTATTTTCAGATGAAAAGAACGCTGATCCCTGATATTCTCTCCGCTTACGAAAGTCTGGCAGAGGAAAATGATATCATCGTCATTGAAGGCGCGGGAAGTCCGGCCGAGATCAATCTGAAAGCAGACGACATCGTAAATATGGGCCTGGCGAAGCTTGTGGATGCGCCCGTTGTTCTCGTAGGCGATATCGATCCTGGCGGGGTCTTTGCGCAGCTCTACGGGACGATCGCGCTCCTGGAAAATGATGAGAAAAAGAGAATCGTCGGGACCGTGATCAATAAGTTCCGGGGAGATGTCGATATTTTGCGCCCCGGACTGAAAATGCTCGAGGAGCTTACGAAGGTGCCGTGTCTGGGCGTTGTGCCCTATGCCGAAGTCGATCTCGATGATGAAGACAGTCTTTCAACACGTCTTGAGACGGATCGGCATGGGAAGGTGATCGATATCGCCGTTATACGTCTTCCCAGGATCTCTAACTTCACGGATTTTTCTCCTCTGGAGGAACATCCTGCGCTCGGCGTTCGCTATGTGAAAAAGAGCCGGGATCTCGGAGATCCTGACATGATCGTTCTGCCCGGGACCAAGAGCACGATGGCCGACCTGAGATGGCTCAGGGAGAGCGGTCTCGAAGCGCTGATCATCCGAAAAGCCCGGAAAGGAACACCGATCCTCGGTGTCTGCGGCGGGTACCAGATGCTGGGCTTAAAACTGACGGATCCGAACGGTGTTGAGGGGGATGCGGAAGGTGCATTCATGAACGGAATGGGGCTGCTGCCGACTGCCACGACATTTGTCGAAAACAAAAAACGGACCAGAGTGCATGGCCATATTACGGCGGGGCCGTGGAGCGGTGCGGAGCTGGAAGGCTACGAGATCCACATGGGAGAGACGGAGCCGGTATGTCCGGATGCGGGTATGGCGGCGGACCCTTCAGGATCAGGTCCGCGAAGAACCGGCCTTTCAGGCTGTGATCCCTCCGAAATCGGTCAGCCGCTTGTCACCCTTGCAGGCGGTGTACAGGACGGCTGGCAGCTCGGCAATGTTTTCGGCACGTATCTGCACGGCCTTTTTGATACCGGAGAGTTCACCAATATCGTCGCCGATTATCTGATGAATCTGAGAGGGATCGATCCGATGAACTTCCGGGCGGAGGACCGCGATGAATATCGGGAGAGACAGTACGGAAAGCTGGCTGCTGTCGTGCGCGGAAGTCTGGATATGGAAGAACTCTATCGGATCATTAAGGAGTTTTAAGAAAAATGATACATCTTTATTACGGAGAGGGAAAAGGTAAGACGACAGCCGCCATGGGACTTGCGCTCAGGGCGCTCGGGCACGGAAAGAGGGTCGTGATCGTACAGTTCCTGAAGGACGGCAGGAGCGGTGAACTGGCACCGCTCAGGTTCCTGGGGGCATTTGTCTTTTCGGGAAGAGCCGGGACAAAGTTTTTTTCGAGGATGAACGAATCAGAGCGCAGGGAGACCCGAGATCTGCATGATGAAAATCTGAAGAAGGCTCTGGAAATACCCTGCGATCTGCTCATTCTCGATGAGGCCTGCGCGGCCTGCCGGCTTGGTATGGTGAATGAGGCATTCCTGCGGGAGACCGTATTCTCTCCGGATGAGAGGAGACCGGAAATCGTCCTCACCGGAAGGGAACCCCTGCCCTGGATGTTCGAGGCGGCGGATTACGTCACCGAGATGAGAGCGGTCAGACACCCATATGAAAACGGGATACGTGCCCGTGAGGGAATTGAGTATTAAAAAGGCAGGTCTGCAAAATGTCGCCCGCGAAGCGACCATACAGAGTTCTCCCGGAGATAAAATGGGTGCATCAGATGAAGAGCAGATGCCATTTTATATCATATAAGGGAGGAATCATTTATGAAGGCAAATCTCACAGAACTTGTATTTATCATTGACAAGAGCGGATCCATGAGCGGTCTTGAGAGCGATACCATCGGCGGTTTTAACTCCATGCTGGAAAAGCAGAAAAACGAGACAGGGGAAGCATTCCTCTCCACCGTTCTCTTTGATACCCGCGAGACGGTCCTTTATGACAGGACACGGATCGATCAGGTCCCCTGCATGACAAGATCAGACTATGTGCCGGGAGGGTGTACGGCTCTTCTCGACGCGCTGGGAGGGGCTATACACCATATTGCGACCATTCATAAGTATGCGAGGGAGGAAGACCGGCCGGGAAAGACAATGTTCGTCATTATTACGGACGGTTATGAGAACTCCAGCAGACGCTACAGCGTGGAGGAAGTTCGTTCCATGATCGAGAAGGAACAGAAAGAGTACGGATGGGAGTTCCTGTTCCTGGGAGCGAACATCGATGCGGTGGCGGAGGCCTCCAGATATGGAATTCAGGCTGAGAGGGCTGTAAATTATTGCCCGGACGCAAGGGGAACACAGCTTAATTACAGCAGTGTGAGCGATGCGATCAGCTCTGTGCGCAATTCGAGACCGATGGGGGCTTCCTGGAAGTCGGCGATCGAGAAGGACTACCGGAAGAGAGGCGGAAAGAAGAGGAGGCCTTTCGGCTGATGAAAAACGTGTTATGTGTTTTGACACATGTGGTATAATGAAGCTTATTACAAGCCGCGTCACCGGCTTATAAGAGAACGGGCGAAGCTGCCTTGCGCAAATTTTGCGGAGCAAAAAGCAAATCACCCGGATGACAGGGAGATGAGAGTATGCCGCTTCAGATCATAAGGAATGACATTGTGAATATGGAAGTGGACGCGGTCGTAAATACCGCCAACCCGGAACCTGTGGTCGGAAGAGGGACGGACTCTGCGATCTACACAGCAGCCGGTTACGATCGTCTCCTCAAAGCGAGACAGAAAATCGGCCGGATCGAGCCGGGGGAGGCCGCTCTGACCAGAGGATACGCTCTTTCGGCCCGGTATATTATTCATACGGTCGGTCCTGTCTGGAGAGGCGGCGGGTTCGGAGAGAGAAACATCCTCAGGAGCTGCTACCGGAACGCACTGAAGCTTGCGGAATGGAAGAGGTGCCGGTCGGTGGCGTTTCCTCTTATCTCCTCCGGCTGTTACGGATTTCCGAAAGATGAAGCGCTGGAAATTGCCGTGGAAGTCATTCGCCGATTCCTGCAGGACAGCGATATGGAAGTCTACCTGGTCGTTTTCGGAAGGCATGAGTATGAACTTTCAGGGAAGATCTACGACGGAGTCGAATCCTACATAGACGACCACTATGTCTATGCGCGGAAGCAGGAAGAATATCCGGAACCTGACGGAACGAATGCAGCTCCTTTTTTTGATGACCGGATCGAATCATCGGTCATCCTGCCGCAGGCAGAGAAAAAATCGGAGAAGAGAGACGGCAGAGCAGACGTCGAATACCGGAAGAACAGACGGCAGGCTGCGAAGCCTCGTTACGAAGCTTCTGCAGGGGCATACATGCACATGCCCGATGAGGCCCGGGGCAAGGCTGAGTCTGTGAAAACGGAAATGACCCGTCCGGCTTATTCGAATTCCTTTGCGTCCGGGCGGAGAGGTAAGCCGCGAAGTCTTGACGAGGCGGTCGCGCATCTCGGCGAGAGCTTTCCGGAAATGTTGTTCCGTCTGATCGACGAGAGAGGACTGACGGATGTGGAGGTCTACAAGCGGGCCAATATCGACCGCAAACTGTTCTCCAAGATCCGGAGCAAGAAGGGATATCAGCCGGGGAAAAAGACGGCGATCGCGCTCGCCATCGCGCTGAGACTGAATCTTGACCAGACCAAGGATCTGCTTTCCCGGGCCGGATATGCTTTGTCTCCGGGAAATAAGTTCGATGTAATCGTGGAGTATTTCATAGCAATCGGAGAATATGATATTGACAGGATCAACATCGTTCTGTTCGATTATCATGAGCAGCTGCTGGGAGCATAATACATGCCGGAGATGCGGACAGGAAATGATGAACCTGCAGAAGTATGGAGCAATATGAATCTAAAGCTTACGAAGGAAGAGGAACGCCGGATACTTGATTTCCGGCATGATATGCATATGCATCCCGAACTTTCCCACAGGGAGTTCAGAACAACGGCAAATATAAAAGCATTTCTCAAGACTCTGACCGGTATCGAAATTCTTTCCCTGGAGAAAGAAACGACCGGTCTTGTTGCGCGTCTGGTCGGAGGAAAGCCGGGAGATGAGGTCGGTCTGCGCGCGGACATAGACGCGATCTGTCAGACAGAGGAGAATGATCTGCCCTGGAAGTCCTGTGAGGATGGGATCATGCACGCGTGCGGCCATGATTTTCACACGGCCGGGCTTCTCGGTGCTGCCATGATCCTTTCCAGGAACCGGGATGAGGTTCCCGGAACGGTGGATTTTCTGTTTCAGGAAGCCGAGGAGACGACTGACGGGGCAAAAGAGATGATCGACGCCGGTTTATTTCATGTGATTCATCCGGCGGCGTTTTTCGGCGAACATAATCGACCGGAGGTGGCCTGCGGAAAAGTCGTCTGTAAGAACGGCGCACTGATGGCCGCCAAGACCAATTTCGTGATCCGGATCATCGGACGCGGCGGTCACGGATCCATGCCGCACCTCTGTGTGGACCCGATTGTTGCTTCTGCCGCGGTCATTCAGTCTCTGCAGACGGTCGTCAGCAGGAATACGGACCCTCTGGACAGTGTCGTCCTTTCGGTCGGGTCCATACATGGCGGCAGCATTGAGAATCTTGTCGTGGACAAGGTGGAGATGACGGCGAGTATACGAGCGCTGTCTCTTGCGGCAAAGGATAAAGCCGTGAAGCGAATGGAGACGATCGTTAAAAGTACGGCGGAAGCGTATGAATGTCAGGCGGAAATCGAATACAGAGAGATCCTTCCTCTGACCTTTAACGGGGAAGAGATGTACCGAAAAGCCGTACGTGCCGCGCAGATGGCAGTCGGCAGTGAAAATGTGATCGATGTGCCTCCGACTCTGGCCAGCGAAGACTTCTCTATGATCATGGATCGTGTTCCCTCCTTTTTCTATTGGATAGGAAGCGGTGTTCCGGGCAGGAG
Organism: uncultured Lachnospiraceae bacterium; assembly: GCA_946535445.1. Lineage (GTDB taxonomy): Bacteria > Bacillota > Clostridia > Lachnospirales > Lachnospiraceae > Chordicoccus. The sequence continues at coordinate 32,441 of CAMNDN010000011.1, read as the reverse complement.
ACCTTACGCATGGCATCAGAGCCGATTTATGGCGGATGATGCAGGTGTAAAAGTTGCGGCAGAGGTAATGGCGGCGGCGCCGTTCGCCTATGCGGAAAAAGACTTCGAAGGACCGACCGCCGCTTTTCAATGAGGCCGGCTTTTGAGAGGGGAGGCTACCATTTGCAGCATTACACACCTTCTGATATTGAGAATTCCAGCATGCGGATCATCACGCAGGAACTTGCGGATGCCGGGATCGTGATCCCGGAAGAAAATGCGGCTGTTGTAAAACGCGTGATTCATGCGACGGCTGACTTTGATTTTGCCCGGAATCTGGTATTTACGGACGGAGCGGTCCTCCGTGCTCAAAATGCGCTTGCTGCCCACACGCCGATCGTGACAGATACCAACATGGCGCTGTCCGGAGTCAGCAGACCGTCGCTTGAGAAACTCGGCTGCGGGGCTTACTGTTTTATGGCCGATCCGGCTGTTGCGGAGCAGGCGAGGGCGAACGGAACGACCAGGGCAGTCGCAGCTGTGGGATTGGCGGCGGAGCGCTGCCCGAATGCCTTGATGGCGGTCGGAAATGCACCGACGGCCCTGTTCGAAATGGCGGACCGGATCGAAAACGGACTGAGACCGGCCCTGGTCATCGCGGTACCCGTCGGTTTCGTCAATGTGATCGAGGGAAAAGAGCGCATCTGGAGTGTATGCGGAAAATATGGTGTTCCCGCAATCGTTGCCAGAGGGAGAAAAGGCGGAAGCACCGTGGCGGCCGCAGTACTGAACGCGCTTCTCTACTCGGCAGCGGGAACGTTGGATCCGAAAGCAAGAGGATGGCTCTAGGCCGCAGTATGTCGGAAATGCGGACCGGGATATAGGCGGAATCATGTCCCGCCCGGAAGAGATGCCGCGGGATTCGGGTCAGTGTCACCTGAGATGAACAAGTACGCTACAATATAGATCGGCATGGGAAAGTGCCGAAGAAAGAGATGTCTATGAGAGTATTATATTTTGATCTGGGAATGGGCGCAGCGGGCGACATGCTGACAGCTGCTCTTCTTGAGCTTCTTTCACCGGAAGAACAGGATATATTCATTGAAAAGATGAACACGATCGGGATTCCTGATGTGAAGGTCTCCAGAGAGATTGTCCTGAAGAGCGGTATCACAGGCAGTCAGATGCATGTGCATATTCATGGGGTGGAGGAAGGTGATCACGATCACGACCACCATCATGAGCATGATCACGGGCATGAGCATGATCACGATCATGAGCATGATCACGGGCATGAGCATGATCACGGGCATGAACATGATCACGGGCATGAGCATGATCACGATCATGATCACGATCACGACCACCATCATGATCATGAACATGGGCATGAGCATAATCACGATCATGAGCACGATCACGGTCACCATCATGACCACGGTCATGCACATCACCACACATCCATGGCCGAGATCAGCGGGATCATCGGAAAGCTTGCTTTGGATGAAACAGTAAAAAAAGATATCCTGGCAGTCTATGAGATGATTGCGGAGGCTGAGAGCCATGCGCACGGAATGCCCGTTACCGAGATCCATTTCCATGAGGTAGGAATGATGGATGCCATCGCGGATATTGCCGGCGTCTGCCTTCTTATACATATGCTTGAGCCGGACCGTATTGTGGCTTCTCCGATTCATGTCGGCAGCGGTCATGTTCACTGCGCGCACGGTATTATGCCTGTTCCGGCGCCCGCGACTGCCTATATTTTGAGAGGAGTTCCTATTTACGGCGGATCGGTCAGAGGGGAGCTCTGCACGCCGACCGGAGCCGCCCTGATCAGATATTTTGCGGATGCTTTTGAAGAGATGCCTCTCATGACGGTCGATAAGATCGGCTATGGTATGGGGAAGAAAGAATTCACACAGATGAACTGTGTGCGGGCGATGATCGGCGGGTGCGGAAGACCGGGGAATGCTGACAGGTCTGCAGACCTTAATCGCGGGGGCGCTGAGCGGGACGAGATTATAGAACTAGTCTGCAATATTGACGATATGACGGGAGAAGAGATAGGATTTGCCGTTGAACAGCTTCTGTCTTATGGCGCCCGGGAAGTTTTCACGGTCGCGGCCCATATGAAGAAATCCCGTCCGGGTGTTCTCCTGCATGTCATCACAGACGAGGAGAAGAAAGATGAGACGGTGAGGAATATATTTGCCCTGACTACGACGATCGGAATCCGGGTCACACGGGCGGAAAGATTTATACTCGAACGCAGGGAGGAGACCGTGGAAACCGATCTGGGTAAGGTGAGGAGAAAAATCTGCCGCGGTTACGGCGTGGAGAGATACAAGTGGGAGTACGATGACGTTGCTGATCTCGCAGACAGAAATAATATGAGTGTGCGGGAAGTGCGGTCTCTTCTGGATGCGAGAGAGAATGAAGACTGACAGAAAGCCGTTCTGAGGTTTATGTATGGAACAGAAAGAGTTGATAAAGATGCTGGAAGGCATCAAAAACGGTGATGTGGAAATCGACGAGGCGGTGAAGGCTCTGAAAATGGAGCCGTTCGAAGATATCGGCTATGCCAAGGTCGATCATCATCGCGGTATACGGCAGGGGGCGGCCGAAGTGATTTACGGTGCGGGAAAAACTTCGGAGCAGATCTGCGGAATCGTTCAGGTCATGCTGAGAAGAGGACAGAGGCATATCCTGATCACAAGAATGCGTGAGGAAGCAGCCTGCGTCCTGAACGCGTTTCTTGAAGAGGACGGGATGCCGGCTCTGAATTATGATCCGCTCAGCCGGGTGGGAATCGTCGGAGAGATACCCCCACGGGATGGAATCGGTACGATCGTTGTTGCCACGGGGGGGACCAGTGACATACCTGTTGCGGAGGAAGCTGCGAAAACAGCTGAAATACTCGGCAACAGCGTTATAAGACTCTTCGATGTTGGCGTTGCCGGAATACATCGTCTTATGGCCCATCGTGAAGAGATCATGGGCGCGGAGGTCATCATCGCGGTTGCCGGAATGGAGGGAGCGCTGGCTTCCGTGATCGGCGGACTTGCCGACTGTCCTGTGATCGCAGTGCCGACAAGTGTCGGCTACGGGGCATCTTTCGGCGGATTGTCCGCTTTACTTTCGATGCTTAATTCCTGTGCGAGCGGAGTCAGTGTTGTAAATATTGATAACGGTTTCGGTGCCGGTTATCTTGCCAGTATGATCAATCACAGGAGGATTTGATTCAGGGTACGCAAAGCACTTTCGGTGTCAGTTCCCGATGTTTTCCGAATTCGTATGAAATTTACAGGTACAATCAAAAGCAGGAGAAGGGCGGTCCTTCTCCTGCTTTTTCTAAGAAGCGTATCAGGGTACCGTGTACATCGGAAGTTATTACGGAATGACTCCGTCTGAATACAGGAAAGTTCATGCGACGGATCTCAGGCAGACCTCTGTGACAGAAATCGAGAGGAGGGGTCCTGCGACAGGCATCTGAACTTATTATAATAATTCATATCTTTTAAAAATAAACTTGCAATAGAAAATATTATAAAATATAATTATCAAAAATATACATAAACAATGAATAATTATGCATTAAGTAAGTTTTTATTAAATAAGTAAGTCTGTTGATTGCGAAAAGAATGAATGTATTATAAAATGTGAAGGATTCTTAGTATCTGTTACCTGTGCTCAAAAACACAGGAGATACTTAAACCGATACATTTTATGCCTCAGAGGAGAGTCTTTGGCAGGCAGGGAGTTTTCTCATGGATAAGAAATTTTTCTTTTTTGATATAGACGGTACTTTAACGGATCTGAAGACAAGGCAGATCATACCATCTGCAGAGGAAGCTGTCAGGAAGCTTCAGGAAGCGGGACATTTTGTTTCTATCTGTACAGGGCGCGCATTGTACAAATCCGAACCGTTCCGGAAAGCACACCATTTTGCGAACATGGTCTGCAACGGGGGTCATGGCATCGTTCTTAACGGGGAACTGATTTTCAATGAGCCTATTGATTATGAAAAGAGTCTTGCGCTTTACCGTCAGGCCATCGAACTTGGCTATGGTGTCCTTGTGGCAGATGAAGATTCCGAGAAGGTATGTGCCAAAGATTTCAGGTTCTATGATCAGGTAGGTCCGCGTCAGGAACCGACCGTTTATGTGATTGATGAAAAGTATGATCCGTCGGACAAGGGAGTCATCTATAAAATGTATATCTCCTGCCCGAAAGAAGAGGAGAGCCGCCTGACACTTCTTAATACGCTCGGTCATCTGCGATTTGTTCCGGAGTACATTATGCTGCAGCATGATGAAAAGGAAAAAGGTATTATGAGAATGCTTGAACTGGTGGGGGGAAGACCTGAGGACGTTGTTGTGTTCGGGGATGATATCAATGATCTGCCAATGTTTGATGAGCGTTTTTACTGCATTGCAATGGGGAACGGAAAAGAAGAGCTGAAGGCGAAAGCTGACTATATCGCGGAAAAAAATGTAGACGATGGTATCTATAAAGCATGCGTGAAGCATGGCTGGATTTCCGGGTAATCTCACACTTATTTACATGCAACACCGGTGAAAAAGGAGGCAGCCCGTGCAGTCAGAGAAGGATTTTTTGAGCAACTATAATCCGTCCGATTACGATCGGCCATCCATCACTGTCGATGTATTGGTCTTTACGACGAATAAAGACACTTTACAGATAGCTCTGGTCAGGCGGACTGAACATCCGTATGTTGACCAATGGTCACTTCCCGGCACTTTTATAGGCATGAAGGAGACTGCAGACGTTGCTGCACAGCGGTGTCTTAAGGAGAAGACAGGAATGTCAGATGTCTCCATTGAACAGCTCTATACCTTTTCAGAGGTCGACAGAGATCCCAGAATGCGCATTATTACCATAGGCTATATCGCGATGGTCCCCAGGGAGAAACTCCTGTATCAGGAAGGAAGCGAAAGGGGAAAAGCCATGCTGTTCGATGTCATCCGAACGGAAAATGGTTATTACCTGAAAGCGAACACACCGGAAGGTCTCCTTGAAGTGGAGGAGAGCGAACTGGCTTTTGACCACGGAAATATGATCAGGACAGCGATCGAACGAATGGCAGGTAAAATTGATTATACGGAAATCGGTTTCAGATTCCTGAATCATCCCGATCGATTTACGCTGACAGAACTCAGATATATTTATGACGCGATCAAAGGTGTTAAGAGTGACATCGGAAATTTCCGTCGATTTATCAAAAATCGCTATATTATTACCGGAAAAGTTGTCAATAATCGTGATGACCGCAAGGAAATGGAACATGCGGGAAGACCTGCTTCCACATATTGCTATCAGGGAGTATACAAAAATCAGAATAATTGACAGGAATTAGCTGAAAGTCCTCACAGGTGTGTGAGGGCTTTCCTGATTTCTATTGAGAAAATATGACATTTCTGTTACAATGAGGCTCATATATATGCCAAATTCGCTGGAAAAGAGGTATTTATGGAGAAGAAAACGGTATGTAAATACTGTGGAGAGGTAATAGATGTCAGAGATGGTTTCTGTCCGGTCTGTGGGGCTGTGAACCGGATACAGGCAGAACAGGATCCTGATAAAAAGTACTGCAGGTTCTGTGGCGGCGAACTGGGGGACGTTGAGGAATACTGTAAGATATGCGGTACTCCTGTCAGACGGAGAATTGAAATTGAGAGTACAAAACGTCCGGCGCCCCGGGAAGCGGATCTTAAAGAAAAAAAGGGGCGGGAGACAGACCATCTGAGCAGTGACGGTGCATCTTCTCCTTCTGAAGAAGATGAAAATGACGGAGCGGGAAAAGACAAATCACTCAGTTTTCTGCAGAAGGCAGCAATGAAACAGCGGGAAGATGCAGAACTGGAGAGACGGTATGAAGAGAAAAAGAACGAAGAGACACGTGCTTTTCGGGAAGAAAATGAGAAACTGAAAGTCTCGGCTACGCAGGCATACGGAAAAAGTCCGAAAACCTCCCGGAACAATGATATAAAAATTCAGTCGACACAGGTCTACGGATCGGATGCACGACCGGTGCAGGCACAAGACAATAGCCTGCAGTCAACGCAGCCCTATAACGGGAATATGCCGCCGGCAGGGAACGCGGAAGATATCAACAGACTGGAGAAAGAAGCTGCGGAGGCGGGTGTCTCTGTGGAGGAAATTCTTCTGTTCGAACAGGCCAAGTCCAATTTCGAGTCTGAGAATGAGACCTATCCGGATGATTATAATGTTAATGACTACGATCAGTTCGATTATTCCCAGTCCCGGTACGGTTCTTTCAATATGGGCAGTCTTGAACTGGAGACCATGCAGTATCAGGATCAGGAAGAAAGTCAGGAAGAGCCGGAGCCTGTACCGGACACCAGAAAGCGAAAACCGGCAGAGGAGAAGGGCGTTATCGGCGTCAAGAAAAAAAAGACCCCTCTCGCTGTACGGATCCTTGTATTTTTTATTGCTGTCATAGCGGTTGCGGGTCTTGCGGCTGCGATTATGTATATGGGTCCGATGATGAGAAATGTTCATCCTGAGGAGATTCTTTTGGATGAGAGCATTGAACCGACTGAACTGTCGATTACTCCGATCTCAGCATCGACGTCTACGCCGACCCCGACGCTGACCCCGACCCCGACTATGACCCCGACTCCGACTGTGAATGCGATCACACCGGAATCTGTTACACCTTCCACGATACCGGTGGATCTTTCGAATCCGGTATCTTCGGAAGAAGAGATTTCCGACAATGATGGGGAGGAAGAGGAATTTGAGGAAACACCGGGTGCCGGCGGAGGCGAACTTGATCCCGGTTACCTTGTGGAGGACAGCGATTCACGTGTGATGGATCCCTCTGAGCTGGACGGCAGATCCCCGGAAGAGATTCGTCTGATCGCCAATGAAATATATGCCCGTTTCGGGTACACGTTCCAGAATGAATACTATGCTGAGTACTTCAGCCAGTTCGACTGGTACACGCCGTCTGTTCCGGCGGGACAGTTTTCTGAGGATATGCTCAGCGCTGAGGCCCAGGAAAATCTGGATATGATCGCCCGGTATGAAGAGGAGCATGGTTATTAGAAAAAGAGATCCCTCGCTCAAAACCATTTGGCTTTGAGCGAGGGATGTTTGTTTTTATTTGTTCAGATCGAAGATAGGGCATTCTGTATACCCTGCAATCTTTGCCACAATGTTATAGGGGAATTTTCCGACCTTATCATTCACAGCCCGGGCCTCTTTATTATAGGCGACAGCTGCATCTTCCGCTGCAGCGAGCGCATCTTTCATGGCTTTGTCCATGTCCGTAGATACGTAAGCAGAGTCCCCGCTCAGGGACTTATAACAGGAAGTGACTGTGCGGTAAGCTTCGCTCTGCAGAGTCAGACTGTCTGAGCAGAGATCGTCTGACGCTGCTGCCATTTTTTCAGTCTGCGTGGAATCCGCAGAAGGATATGCTTCTACATAATCCGGTATGATCTGAGACAGTCCGCTCAGAGCTTCCGCTGTTTTTTCCTGTGCGGCAGCCGCGGCCGCCGTGTGTTTTTCCAGATAATCATGGGCTGTAATGAAAATGCCCAGAATTATAGCGCAGACGGAGATGATCGCCATCGTTTTTGGGGGGATCTTACTGTTACTGACCTGCTGTGGGGCACGTTTTGCCGGGGTGGTATGGAGTCTCTTTTTCTTTGACATATTTTACCTCACGATTGATTTCTTTTTTATACATGTCTCATAATAATAGCATAATACGGCTCTGATGCCTATCATTATGCTCACTGAAAATGCATGTATACCTGCCTGCGGAAGGGAAGCTTGACACACTGTATTTTCAGGTCTTAGAATTTTGTCATCACCATAAACACACAAAAAGAAGGGGAAGCGTAAGGCTGTATGGGAACAACGGGAAAACTGTCACGCAAGGAGCTGGAAAGCCGGATACTGCGATTCTCATTCCTGGGGAGCTGCGTGCTGTCAGGGGCGGAAGTACTGATGGCGGTCATTCTCCACTCCTATTCAATTTTAATGGATGCCGTATTCGATTCTGCGGAACTGATCATGATGGGACCGTTTCTTGTATTGATCCCGCTGCTGTATCGGCCGGTAAATGAGAGGCACCCCTACGGGTATGCTCAGGTAGAATCTCTCTTTCTGATCATAAAATATATGGCCCTGCTGATTTTGATCCTGCTGATGATCAATACCAATGTGCATGTGATCCTCGGAGGAGGGCACAGGGTCAGCCCCGGGGGCATCGCCGCATTTGAATTATGCCTCGGGATCGGAAGCGTTTTCATGTATCTGTTCCTGCTGCATATGAGCCGGAAATACGAGTCTCCGACCATTCATGCGGAACTCTATCTGTGGAAGACGGATATCGTGGGGAGCTGCGGCATTGCCGTTGCTTTCCTTGCCCAGCTTCTTCTGGGAGACTCTTTTCTGGAGCCGCTGGCTCCCTACATGGATTCTGTTGTCGCGATCGTGATGTCTGTCATCCTTCTGATCGAACCGATACAGGAACTTATTCGAGGGTTTAAGCAGATGATGCTGTTCTCTCCTTCCGAGGAGGTCATGGACAAAGTTCATGAGGTCGTGAACCGAAATCTGTACGGCCTTCCCTACGAGGCCACGTTCATAGATGTCATTCAGACGGGGCGAAAGACCTGGATCGAAGTATATCTGAAAGAAAATCGTGATACATCTCTTATCGATGTCCGCCACTGGACGAAACTCAGAGAATTTGTTATCGCAGATCTGAAAGACGACTTCGATCAGATCTATGTAGAATTCATACCGGATCTTCCGGAATAAAATCCCATGTGAGAAGTGTAGAGAACAGTCGGCAAAATGCACTAAAAAGAGCGGGTGGTACAAATTTTGAAAGAAATTTGCACCACCCGTTTAAAGTTGTGCTATACTAAAGTTCGAGTTTGTTTTTATGAAGGGGGAAAATCTTTATGCATGCTACATTTTGGGCACTCGTCCCGCCGGTCGTCGCAATCGCGCTTGCGCTGATCTCGAAAGAAGTCTACAGTTCCCTGTTTATCGGAATCGTGGTAGGCGGTCTTTTTATTTCGAATTTTAGCTTTATCGGAACGCTGAATGCCATTTTCACCGACGGAATGATCACACAGATCGCCGACTCCTATAATGTCGGTATTCTTGTATTTCTTGTATTCCTCGGAATTATGGTCGCGCTCATGAATAAGGCAGGCGGTTCCGCCGCATTTGGTGAGTGGGCATCCAAACACATCAAGACCCGTGTAGGTGCTCAGCTGGCCACGATCCTTCTCGGCTGCCTTATCTTCATCGATGATTATTTCAACTGCCTTACCGTCGGCTCCGTCATGCGTCCGGTCACAGACAGACATCAGGTATCCCGTGCAAAGCTTGCATACCTAATTGACGCAACGGCTGCGCCTGTCTGTATTATCGCTCCGATCTCATCCTGGGCGGCGGCTGTCTCCGCATTCTCACCGGAGGGCACCAATGGACTTGTCCTTTTTATCAGGGCGATCCCCTTCAATTATTATGCGCTTCTCACACTGGTCATGATGATCAGCATTACTATCCTGAAAATTGATTACGGCCCGATGGCGGTCCATGAGAAAAATGCAAGGGAGGGTGATATTTTTACAGTTCCCGGCCCGGTCTCTACAGACGATTCAACAAAGGGAAAGGGAACGGTCATCGATCTCGTATTGCCGATCATCTCCCTCATTATCTGCTGCGTCCTCGGTATGATCTACTCAGGCGGTTTCTTTGACGGAGAGACTTTCGTCAATGCCTTTGCGAACAGTGACGCTTCGGTCGGCCTGGTCCTCGGCTCCTTTGTGGCGATGGCTTTTACCATCCTGGTCTACATCTGGAGACGCGTTCTCTCTTTCAAGGAATGCATGGGCTGCCTCACGGAAGGCTTTAAGGCCATGGTTCCTGCTATTATGATCCTTGTGCTCGCATGGACACTGAAAGGTGTCACGCTGAGCCTCGGAGCGGATGAGTATGTGGCAGGTGTTGTGAGCGGAAGCGCACAGTCTCTGCAGAATTTCCTTCCGGCGATCGTATTCCTTATTGCTGTAGGACTTTCCTTCGCGACAGGAACATCCTGGGGAACATTCGGTATTCTTATCCCGATCTGCCTCAATGCATTCCCGCTTGAGAGCGGCAATCCGCTTTCCGTTATCTGTGTATCCGCATGTATGGCCGGAGCAGTCTGCGGCGACCATTGTTCACCGATTTCCGATACGACGATCATGTCCTCGGCAGGTGCTCAGTGTGATCATATTGCGCATGTCTCCACGCAGATGCCTTATGCGATGACGGCTGCAGCAATTTCGTTCGTGACATATATTGCCGCCGGATTTATTCAGAATGCCGTTGTTTCTCTGATTCTCGGTGTAATATTGACATTCCTTGTAATGACCATGCTCCACTATGCATTTAAGAATACGAGGATCCCGGAGGACAGGAAGGCTGACGAAACCGGTAATTAATCTCTGGCGCAGAATTCTCGTGACGTAAGTCTGCGATGAATGCGCAGGATGAAACTTCCCACACCTTGTTCGCGGCCGGTCTTATGGCTATGACCGGAGCCTGAAACAGTGTGGGAAGTTCTTTTGTTAAATAACTATAAATTGTGTGAGGAAGCGTGACAAATCATATTTCCTGAAATAAAATAGGGAAACGAGATTTGAGAACACTTTCTCAGATCCTGAGCGAGATATGAAGAGGTGACAGGATCAGGATGAAAAAGACAATTATCAGGGATGTGAATCGTATCGGCAGAGATATTATCAACTCAGAAGAGTTTGTCAGGGCTCGCACGCAGACGCATCACGATAAGACAACAGTCGGTGCCCACAGCATGGAAGTTGCGTGCATCTCTCTGGCTATATCCAGGCTTCTCAGTGCCGTCGCTATTCCTTCCAATGAAAAGGAACTGATACGGGGTGCGCTCTGTCATGATCTGGGGATTCTTGGGAGATATGACAAGTTTGCCAACAATTTCGTGTGCTGCTTCAGACACCCCAAAGATTCCGTCGTTGCAGCTGAGAGCCTGCTGGGTGAACTGACGGATATAGAGAAGGATGTCATCGCTCATCATATGTGGCCGGTGACGATCGTACCGCCGCACCACCGGGAAGCAGTCATTGTAATGATCGCGGATAAAATCTGTGCTGTAAAGGAAATTGTGCGTTCTTCTGAGAAGAACAGGATCGAGGCAGCTAAAAAGGTCAGGCCTCTGGCTCAAAAAATAAATATAGACAGAGTGTTATGATCCCCTGACAGGAAGTATCTCCTACAGGGGATATTCTCTTCCATGAGAGTAGTATTTTTGCCGTAAATACTGTAGAATAAATGTTAATATCAGTTCTGAAAAAAGTGAGTCGGAGAGGGCGATTATTATGGGTATATTTGATTTCTTTAAGAAAAAGGATGCAGACGGGAACGAGGCAGAGAGGGCCCTTAAAGAGTCACCTGAAGGAAAAGGATCTGATGATCGGCCGGCAGAGGACCTGGCCGGGGAATCCGGGCAGAATCCCGATGAGAAAGATATTAAGACTGCAGAAGCAACAGGCGGACCTACAGAAGAGGTGACAGGAGAATCGACAGCTGAAGAAATGGGAGAATCGGCAGCGAAATCGGGAGCAGGATCGATGGGAGGCCCTGCAGCACTGACGCCGGAGCAGATGGCGGAGCGAAAGGCAAAGCAGGAGGAACTCACGAGGAAGCGCGATGAGGATGGAAAGGTCCTGGCTTACCTCATAGATCGTCATCATGAAATGAAGAATGCCGACAGTTTTAAGACAGTTCTTCAGTCTCTTACGACCTGCTGGCTTTGGGTCCCGATGATTATGCAGCTCAGTAAGGAGGATGCCATGGCTATGCAGGCAGCCAGACAGAATGGTCAGAAAGCGGTGCCGAAAGATCGTGTCAGGCTGGTCCCGGCTATGCTGAAGGCCCGGGACGGAAAAATGATTTATTCTACCTTCTCGAACCGCGAAGAGATTCCGGAGGACCTTCAGAAAAAATTTATCTGGGTACAGATGCAGTCGGGACAGTGCGCCCGAAATGTCGTAGCCAACAGCGGAATCGAGGCCATGGTCGTCAATCCGAACAGCAAGAGCCTTCTGCTTAAGAGGGATCTTCTCGAAAAAATCGTGAAGCCTCTTGAGGACCCGGCCCAAAAAGCGAAGACATCTGATTCTGACGATCTGACGAAAGAACCCGATACTGCCGGCTACACGTCGTAAGAACTGAAAAGGTATAAAAACCCCCGAAGGAGGAAATTAATGAATAACTTTATTCACTCTATTCCAACGAAAGTGTATTTTGGAAAAGGACAGCTTGCACATCTGTCAGAAATCAAGGAAAGCGGTTCGAAAGTACTTGTTGTCAGCGGAGAGGGGAGTATTAAGAAAAACGGGATTTACAATAAAGTTCTTAATATCCTCAGAACGGCAGGGCTCGGAATTTATGAGCTGCCCGGTGTAAAGTCAAATCCGGAGATAGCTTCAGTCAGAGAAGGTGTCAAGATATGTAAGTCCAACAGTGTCAATATGATCCTTGCCGTCGGCGGCGGATCCGTTATCGACACAGCCAAAGTCATTGCGGGCGGTGCAAGCTACGGGGGAGATCCCTGGAGTATTGTTATTCACCCCAGGTATATTCTTAAAGCACTTCCGGTCTATGCGGTCGTCACCCACGCAGGCAGCGGCTCCGAGACGAACGGTTCTGCAGTCATTTCAGATCCGGCGCATGACAAGTGCGGAACGACATCCCCGCTCCTCAGACCGGTCATGACGATATGTGATCCTGAATTCACGTTTACGGTCAGTGATAAACAGACAGCAGCGGGAACAGCAGAGATCATGACAAGTGCTCTTGAGAGCTATTTTACGAATGTCGGAGGCGGCTATCTTCAGGCCCGCTTCTGTGAGGGCATCATGAAGACGTGCCTTGCTTACGGACCGGTCGCAGTGGCAGAACCGGAGAACTATGATGCGCGCGCGAATCTTATGTGGGCTTCCGCCAACTCCTTTAACGGCCTTCTGAGTGAGGGCGTGGAGACTGTAAGGTGTGCTCATCTTATAGAATATGCGCTTTCCGTTTATTATGAACTTGTTCCCGGACAGGGGCTGGCTGTTCTGGTACCTCATCTGATGAAATTCGCGCTGAATGAGGAGACGGCTGGAAAATTCGCGGAATACGGCAGAAATGTCTGGGCCATTGCCGGTGATGACAGTATGGAGGTATCCGAAGCGGCGATTGCCCGGACGGGTGAGTTCTTCGCAAGCGAACTTCGTATGCCGACGACTCTCCGCGAACTCGGAATTGAGGATGAGTCGAGATTTGAGGATATCGCTTCCAAGGCAGCGGGATGCAGCGATGCTTATGTTCCGCTTACAAAAGAGGATATCGTGACGATACTGAAAGCAGCGTTCTGACAGCGAGCGGCAATATCAAGAACGCCGGAGGCTTTTAAGCTCTGACGTTTTCTTTGTATTCCATGTGAGAGAAAGGTTTCATCCTGCGCATTCATCGTAGACTTACGTCACGAGAATTCTGCGTCATAGATAAAAAGGCTGCCGCATGAAGGAATGTCACCATTCCATATAGCAGGTGTCTGCAGATGACCTCTGCTGTACGGAATGGCGGCACGTCTTCGTGCGGCAGCCTTTTTTCGTCTTTTCTTTTTACATCTTAAATACCGTATCGCATGCCCTCATGGCAGAATCCCTTGTCGAGGCGATCACGATCGTCTTTTCCCTGCACTCTTCTACAAGAGCTTTCAGGATCATACCTTCATTCAGAGAATCCAGCTGTCCTGTCGGTTCATCCAGAAGAACGAGAGGAGCGTTGTGCAGAAATGCTCTCGCAATTCCGATTCTTTTCCGCTCTCCGTCCGATAATCTGTTTCCCAGCTCATCGATCTGCGTGTCGTATCCTTTCGGAAGCGAGAGGATAAAATCGTGCAGCGCGGCTTTTTTCGCGGCTCGGATGATCTCGACCCGTGAAGCGCCCGGCTTTCCGATCGCGATATTGTTGGCGATACTGTCATGGAAGATGACAGTATCCTGAGCCATGTAGGATTCCGCGTCCCGGAGCCGCCGGGTAGCGATATTCTTAATATCTTCACCGCATATGGTGATAGAGCCGTTGTCTACATCCCAGAAGCGAAGCAGGAGTTTCAGGATCGTAGATTTTCCGCAGCCTTCGGGTCCATGAATGCCGATCAGCTGTTTTGGCCACAGGAGGATCGTGAAGTCCTGCAGAATCGTTTCATTATCATATGCAAATGTTACACGGGACATCTCTGCTCCGTGGAATCTCTTATAGCCGTCCCATCCGAGTTTTCCTTCTGCTTCGGAAACATCCTGAACAACGGGTCTCTCCTCGAGGATATCAAGTATAAGATCCCCTCCCGCGAGCATTTTTCCGGTGTTCCCGGAAAGACCGAACAGTGTCGGTATGAACTTGAAGGAGTAGAACTCAATAATTGTACAGGTCACGACTTCGCTGACACTTACCTGCCCCCGTATATGAAGGAACAGCGTAAGGAAGAACATTCCGAAGGAGAAAAGGAATGAACCTGATTTCTCCAGAATATTCCACAGGGCGCCGGTGCCTTCATACTGCTCATGTGCTTCGTCGAAAAGGGTGCAGCGGGCCGTCAGCTGCTGCTTTCCGTCCTCCCCGTTCCCGTATTGCTGCAGATCATCAATGCCGTTCAGCTGATCAAGAAGAAAACTTCCCAGTTCCCCGGTCTCATGGCGGAACGATGCGGAGGCATCCGTTGTGAGATGTGTTCTGACCATCGGGATGAGCACGCTGCAGATCATGTAACCTGCAAGCATAAGGATACCGGCGTACATGTGTATAGCCCATAAATAAAAGCCGATTGCCAGTGCCGCCAGCAGTGCCGCCAGGGTCCTGCCGGTCGTTTCGGCATAAAATGTTTCCAGATGCTCGATATCATCGGTAAGCACCTGCACAAGTTCTGCTTTATCCTGTTTCTCGAACCGGGCCGGCGCGAGCCTTCTGAGCGAAGTGTATACCTCGTGGCGGATCTGCGACAGAATTCTGTGTGCCGCAAAGTGGCTCAGATACTTTTCTCCGGCGGAGAAGATGATCCTTAAGATGACCAGGAGCACAGCGAACTGAAAATATCTGGCGACGGGGGATGAAAGGAGTTCTTCGTGCCGCAGCTGTGACAGTTCGTTCATGACGGCGCTGCCGGTGATCACAGGAATAAAAAGGAGACACAGGGTGGCTGCCATGCCGAGGAAGGCTGCCAGAAGAGTAAGATAAAAAGCAGGGGATACGAGTCCTGTCAGCTCCGCCAGAAGGACGAGGACATTGCGGTGCTTATCTGTATTCTTCTTTTCACCGCTTCCGTCCGGACCCGTGCCCGGACCTTCCGATTTCCGGGAGGACTGAGCGTTGCCTGCGGCTTTATGAGCACCCTTCAGGTGAAGGATCTGCTGTTCTTTTCCTTCATATTTCATATCGCCGGTCGAGTAATCTTCCAGCGATTTCTGTGTCCTGTAGAGTTTATTGTAAATCCCTCTCCGGGCCAGAAGTTCCTCATGTGTTCCGGATTCACGGATCAGTCCGTTATCCATCACATAGATACAGTCGCAGTCCGTTACATTGCTCAGTCGGTGAGAGATGAGCAGCACGGTCTTTCTGCGGGAAAGCTCTTTTATGACGGACATGATGCACGCTTCGCTGTCCGCGTCAATATTGCTGGTCGTCTCATCGAAAATCAGTACTTCCGCATCTTTAAGAAGCGCCCGGGCAATGGCGAGACGCTGGGCTTCGCCTGCAGAGAGGTTGGCACCGCCGGCTTCGATCTGCGTCTTCAGACCATCATGCGACCGGATAAAGGGAAGCAGATGGACCGCATCCAGAGCATCCAGCAGTTCCTGATCGTCCGCATTTTTCTTGGCCATTCTCAGGTTCTCTTCTATTGTTCCCCTGAATATATGGCTTGATGTCTTTACAAGAACGACATGAGAGAGCAGTTCAGGTTCCCTGATATCGTAAAGATTCATGGATCTTCCGTCACAGCCGACCTTGATCTCGCCTTTATAGTTCTTCAGCTTTCCGCAGAGGATCTCGGCGACAGTACTCTTGCCGCTGCCGGAGGGTCCTACCAGAGAGACGAAACTTTCCGGCGGAAGGACCATGTTGACGCCGTGCAGGATCTCCCTTCCCTGAGCGTAGGAAAAATGAACATCGGAGAGTGTGTATGAAATACCGCTTTTTTTCAGAAAGCGGGGTCTCTCATATCGATCCATGTTGGCAAGAACGACTTCTTCGGTCTCGCTGTAAATATGCGGAACGTTCAATTCCCTGGAGCCGAATTGCGGCTCTTTTATTTCCAGAAAGTCTGTGAGGCGTTTTGATATATCATAGGCCGTATCCGCACTGCGCAGCATTTCGCAGAGCCTGATCGAAGGAATAAAAAATTCCACCGAAAGCAGGATCAAAATGATACATCCGGTGAGGGAGAATGTGCCATAAACATATTCACTTGTGCCTACAAGAATACCCATCAGGCATCCCATCAGCGCAAATAATTCCGCCGCACCTTCTTCTACCATCTGGAGCGTATAGAAACGCATGGCCGAGGTACTGAATTCCTCCGCTTCACGAATCATTTCGTCCGCCTTGATGTCGTCGGCACGATAAAGTTTCAATGTCGGCAGACCGCGGAGATTCTCCATAAAATGAGCCCTGAGAGTCGAGTAGTCGTCATGATAGGCACTTCTCATGTTCTTGAATGCCCGCATGATCATGAATCCGATGACCGTAAGGAGCGGTGTGCACAGAAGAAAGACCAGCGAGGATCGGACATTGATCGCGACCGCCATGAAGAGAAAGAGCGTGACGGGTGCAGTCGCGCTGTAGATCAGCTTCGGGATGAATTTTTCATAGAACGCTTCGATCTGAGGAACGCCTTCCGTGCTCAGGTAGATGATTTCCGTGAGCGGTACTTTTTCGCGGTAGGAGGCGCCGAGTGTCATGATTTTATCATAGATCTTTTCCCTGATGGTACGCCCGATATCCGTGACGGAACGAGCTTCCATCCGGGTCTGGAATCTGGCGGAGACAGCCTGCAGAATAAGACAGACCGCGATGACCGCAAGAACACGATAAAGCAGCCGGTCATAGGGCCTGCCGCGGATGACTGCATTGAGAAGATCCCCGATCTGGAACACGGATACGATCCGGGCGATCAGTGACAGTTCCTGAAAGAGGATGCCGAGAAGTATATATTTTCTGGTCTGATCCGTAAAAAAGATCAACCTGTTCTTTAACATGATAAACCTGCCTGTATATATTTAAGAAAGGCTGCTCTGGCAGCCGGGTCGGTTTCGCTGTACATTATTTCTATCAAGAACGCCTCGACGTTCCTGCCGCGCCGCGCATGGTGCGAAGCACCTTCCTTAATGCGCGGCTGCGATCCGCCGGAGGCTTTTAATCTCTGGATTATATCATAACGGTAAAATTCATCCGGGGCAAGTTTATCTTTCTTTTAAAGTAGTCTCTTCAATTGACCTCTCTTGTGATATAATGAAATACATCTAATAATGCTGTCGGTTTATCATCGTTTTTTGGTTAAATCGACGGGCTGATGTTAAGGAGGGAAAAAATGAAAAGGATCATCAAAACTCTTATTACAGGCATCGTCACCGGAGCCATGATTCTCGGCCTCGGTGCATGCGGGGCAGGAAACCCGGCTGCTCCGGCAGGCGCATCTGACACATCGACTGCCACAGAAGCTTCTGCGGGCGGCCTCAAGATCTGCATTGTTACTTCATCAGGTGTTGATGACGGATCTTTCAACCAGAACGTTTACGAAGGCATTCAGGCATTCATTGCAAATCACAGCGACTGTACGGTAAAGGACGTCAAGGAGTCCGACCTTACGAAGCTGATCGGAACAGTCGAGAGCCTTGTCGGTGATTATGACGTATTCGTACTTCCGGGCTTCAACTTTGCAGGAATCGGCGATATCGCACAGGCGAATCCGGACAAGAAGTTCATCGTTGTCGACTCTACGATCACAGACAGCGAAGGAAATGCTCTTACACTTGATAACGTCTATACCATGACATTCAAGGAAGAGGAATCCGGCTTCTTCGCGGGTATTGCAGCAGCGGAGACGACACAGAGCGGCAAGGTAGCCGTTATCAACGGTATCGCGTTCCCGTCCAACGTAAACTATCAGTTCGGCTTCATGAGCGGTGTGAATTATGCCAATGCCAAGTTCGGTACGAAGGCAGAGTATGTTGAGATCCCGTCCTATGCAGGACAGGCTACTGTTGAAGTAAAAGGTATGGGCGCGAACATCGGCGGAAACTATGTCGGCGACTTTGCTGATGAGGCAACAGGAAAGACAGTAGCGGAAGCTCTGATCGGTCAGGGTTGTGACGTTCTCTTTATGGCTGCAGGCTCTTCCGGAAACGGATGCTTCACAGCTATCAAGGAAGCTTCGGGCGTTTATGCGATCGGCTGCGATGTCGACCAGTACGATGACGGCGCCAACGGCAGCTCCAATATTATCCTGACATCCGCTCTGAAGGTCATGGATATGAACGTAGAAAAACAGCTTAACGCAATCTATGACGGAACATTCGAAGGCAGAGATGATACGCTGGGTGCAGACACCGGCTCCACAGGCTATGTCTCCGCCGAAGGCCGCCAGCAGCTTTCCGATAAGGCTCTGGAAGATCTTAAGACAGCTTTTGCTGCCCTTGAAGCAGGCGAAGTTGAACCGGCTTCCAACTTTAACGGATATCTTCCGGATGATTTCCCGGGACTTAAGTAAGTGAACAATCGGAGACTGCCACATACGGATTATTTCCTGCAAAAGGTGGCAGTCTCTTTTCTCTTAAGAATTCCCAGGCATTCCTGTCGTAATAAAAAAGACGTAAAAGACACAAAAGACGGGTGAGGAGCAGTCATGAGTGAATATATAGTAGAGATGCGAAATATCACCAAACGGTTCCCGGGTATTATAGCAAACGATGATGTTACGATTCAGGTCCGGAAAGGAGAGGTCTACGCCCTGCTCGGCGAGAACGGAGCAGGTAAGTCGACCCTGATGAGCATGCTCTATGGCATGTACGAGCCAGATCATGGAGAGATTTATATCCGGGGAGAAAAGGTGACCATCAAGTCGCCTTCCGAAGCGGCCGAGATGAATATCGGCATGGTCCATCAGCACTTTAAACTGGTCGACAATTATACGATCGGCGAGAACATTGTTCTGGGCATTGAGCCGATGAAGAAAAAATTCGGAATATTCCCGTATGTGGACATGAAAGAGGCCAATGAGAAGATTGCCCGTCTTTCGAAAGAATACGGTCTGGAGGTCAACCCTACGGATTTGATCTCTGATATCAATGTTTCGATCCGTCAGCGCGTTGAGATTCTGAAAATGCTTTATCGCGAAGCGGAAATACTGATCTTTGATGAGCCTACCGCGATCCTGACTCCCCAGGAAGTGGAATTCCTTCTTAAAATAATGGAAGAACTCAAGAAGGGCGGAAAGACGATCATTCTGATCACACACAAGATCGAGGAAATCAGAAAGATCGCCGATCGGTGCGCGATCTTAAGACGCGGAAAATTGATTGATATTCTGGATGTGAAGACGACTTCGACTCAGGAGATGGCCAACCTGATGGTAGGACGTAAAGTAGCCCTGACGACGGATAAGAAGCCTCCGAAATTCGGAGACACGGTCCTTGAAGTGGAGGGCCTTTCCGTCTGGGATGAGAATAAGGTCGAAGTTGTAAAGAATGTATCCTTTAAAGTGCGGGGCGGAGAGATCTTCGCGATTGCAGGCGTTTCAGGAAACGGACAGGTCGAGCTTGCGGATGCCCTGGCGGGACTTGAAAAGGCAGGAAAGGGTAAGATCAAACTTTGCGGAAAAGACATTACACATGAATCGATAAGGCAACGTACAGAGGACGGACTTGCCTATATTCCCGAGGATCGTCAGAAATACGGGGTTTTTCTGGACTTTATTCTGAGGGATAATCTGGGACTTCGGTGGTATTACAAAAGTCCTTTCGCAAAATCCGGCGTCCTTCAGTTCACTGAATTCGATAAATATTCCGACCGGCTGATCGATGAGTATGATATTCGATGCGGCCAGAGGGGAAAAACTTCTCTTCGTTCCATGAGCGGCGGTAATCAGCAGAAAGCGATCATTGCCCGTGAAATCGAACAGCACTCGCCTTTTATCATCTTCGTGCAGCCTACACGAGGTCTTGATATGGGTGCAATAGAAAATATTCACAGAGAGATCATCGCCGAGAGGGATAAGGGTACGGCAATCCTTCTGATTTCTCTTGAGCTTGACGAAGTCATGAATCTGGCGGATACGATCGGCGTAATTTACGGCGGAAAGCTCCTGAAGATCGCGGATGCAAGCACACTTGATTCTCAGGCAGTCGGACGCTACATGATGGGGGTGACGGAAGGATGAAAAATCAGAAGGTGCCATCAGAAAAAGGATTCGGCGCATTCCTTGCCCGTCTCCTTGGACATGAAAAGTGGAACGTGATCACCGTGCCGGCCTTCACGATCATACTTACTCTCATTACGTCCAGTATTTTCCTGCTGATCCTCGGAAAGAACCCGATCACGGCTTTCTACAGTTTCCTGGCAGGCAACGGTTTTGCCGCGAAATCCAGTTACGGTGCGGGTACAGGTATGATGTCGGACTTTTTCTCCTTCCTGAACATCATGGCCCCGATGCTCCTCGCGGCGCTCAGCTTTATATTTGCTTACCGATGCGGACTTTTTAATATCGGTATCGCCGGTCAGATGCTGGCTGCCGGTTTTGTTGCCACGATCCTTGCCGGCTACAGCCAGTATCCCGCCATTGCCGCAAAACCCCTGGTCATAATGATCGGAATCGTGGTGGGCGGTCTTCTGGGCGCATTTGTCGGTTTCCTGAAATATAAGTTCAATATTCATGAGGTCGTTTCGACCATTATGATCAACTATATTATCAGTTACCTGACCGGTTTTTATATCAACAGGGACTATGTCGATTCCATCACCAGATCGTCCAAGATCTGCTCGGCTGCTTCCAGACTCACGTTCATGAAGGTCAATATAGGCGGATACTACTGCAATGTTCCGCTGGGTATCATTCTTGCGATCCTGATGGCGTTCGTCGTCAAGTTCATTTTTGATCGGACCGTCTTCGGGTTCGAACTCCGCGCGGTCGGTTCCAACCGCAACGCGGCGACATATGCGGGTGTCAATGTCGGATCCAGAATCGTCATGTCCATGATGCTTTCCGGTATACTGGCAGGTCTTGCGGGCGTTACTTATTATCTCGGCTATACCAACACGATCATTCCGAAGACTCTGGCGGGTATGGGCTATGACGCGATCGCGACAGCCCTCCTCGGAAATAATACCCCGCTGGGAGCGATTTTCGCGTCCCTCCTCATTACGATCTTCCAGAACGGCAGCAACTATATGTCATCTATGCTTGGCGTCGCCAAGGAGATCGCATCCGTTATCACGGGTATCCTGCTTCTGTTCTCCGCATGCAGCGGTTACTTCCGCTATCTTGCGAAGAGAAGACTGGACAGGATCGCGGATGAAAAGCATGCCCTTGAGAAGGCGGAAAAGAAAGGGGGTGCCGACAGATGAGTTATATCAACAGTATGATCACCAACGGTCTTGCGTTCGCCATCCCTCTGTTCATCATGGCAGTCGGCGCGATCTACTCCGAGAAGAGCGGTGTTACGAACCTTGCTGTGGAAGGCTTTCAGGGATTCGGCGCATTTATCGGAGCAGTCGTGGCAACGATGCTGGGGCTCTATACAGGAATGAACGGACAGGCAATTATTTACGTGGCGATTTTTTTCGCCTTTATCGGCGGCGCGGTCTATGCCATCCTGCACGCTCTGCTCTGTATTAAATTCAGAGCGGATCAGGTCATCAGCGGTGTTGTTATTAACATTCTCGGACTGGCTCTGACTACATTCCTCACGACATCTATCAACACGACACTTTTCGGAAATGCTTCCAACAAGTTCACGCTGGGCGTTTCTTCCAGGTTTTCGGTCCCGGGCATCTCAAAGATACCGATCATCGGGGCGGTCTTCAAGAATATCTATCCGTTCGAGATCATCATTCTTGTGATTGCGGTCTACTGCTGGTATCTGATGTATAAGTCGAAATTCGGTATGCGCCTGAGAGCCTGCGGTGAAAATCCTCAGGCGGTCGATGCTGCCGGTGGCGATGTCGCGAAGACGCGTTTCATCTCCGTTCTGATTTCCGGCGGTCTCTCCGGTATCGGCGGTATGTGTTTCGCCTATTCGGTCCTGTCCCAGTATTCTCCGAGTATTTATCTGGGATACGGCTATCTGGCGATCGCGGCCATGATCTTCGGAAACTGGAACATTATACCGACCTTCATCGTCTGTATATTCTTCGGACTTGCGAGAGCCGGCGGCCAGCAGCTCTGCCTGGCCATGGGACTGGCCTCGGTCTACACGGATCTCTTTAATATGATTCCTTATATTCTGACGCTGCTCCTTCTGATGTTCTTCTCGAAGAGAAATCATCCGCCGAAGGCTGCGGGCGAAGCGTATGACAAGGGCAAGAGATAAGTTTTTTACGGGGTTACTTTTCGGAGAAAGTATGGTATTATTGTACATGTTGTATCGGTAAATGATATGTATGTACAGGTCCATGATCGGAGGTGACCATGCAATACCTTTTCCTGATCGGAATTACAGCAGCTGTTTTCGGAATGACGGCAGGTATGCTTCTTCTGACGTATGCTCTTCTGGCGACGAAGCCGAGAGTGACCGCGCGTTTCTGCGGAACCATTTTGCTGGGAAGTCTTTTTCTGGCGATTGCCTGTGTGACGGCTCTGCTGGCCATATATCAATGATCCTTCCCCCGAAAGGTAAGGATTCCGGTCTGATATCCGGGAAGCCCCGTATGAGTATGTAAATAAGGGTTACAGTTATATTAAAAATGTGCTAAAATAAATGCAATTTTGCTGAAAGGCAGAGTTGCATTTTTTTATTCTTCTTAACGATATGGAAAGCAGGTTCGATATGCCAGTATTGTTTTTAGTGCTCTGGATTATTTTCAACGGCAGGGTCACACTTGAAATTTTCCTGTTCGGTCTTGCAGTTTCGACTGTAGTTTATCTGTTCGTCATCAAGGTAATGGGTCACGATCCCGAAAATGATATACGTTTTCTTTATAATATCCCTATTTTCTTTCTTTATATCCTGAATCTGATCGCAGAGATCGTGAAGGCTTCTTTCTCGGTCATGACACTGGCGCTTTCCGGCCGGGCGGAGACAGATCCGGTCATTGTTGAGTTCGATTCGGAATTTCCTGACGAACTGCGAAATGTGCTGCTGGCAAATTCCATTACTCTGACGCCGGGTACGATCACGGTCAGGCAGGACGGCAGCCACTTCGTTATTCATGCGCTTCGCCGGGAGTATGCGGAAGGGATAGAGGAGTGTTCTTTCGTCCGCCTGCTGAGAAAATTCCGTTGACGGATTTCGCTGGGAGATACCTTAAAAACTTTCATTCGTCTGCGTACACGGAGGTATATATGACATTGGAATCAGCTTACAACCTTTTATATGAAGGAGCTCTTATTGTTCTGGCTCTTCTCATCGGAGCCATGTTGATCCGTTCCATTATGGGACCTGCTGTCACAGACCGTGTTCTTGCCATTAATATGATCGGTACTATGGTCATTGCGAGTATAGCGATTCTTTCCATGTATCTCAAAGAGAATTATCTGCTGGATGTAGGGCTGATCTATACGATGATCAGTTTTGTATCGGTCCTTGTGCTTGCAAGTGTCTATATCCCTTTCAAAGCCGGTCGATCCGGGACGGACGAAGCGGAGAATGTGAGGACTCAAAAGGTCAGAGGGAACAAAAAGGGCGCGGGAAAGAAAAGAAAAAGGAGGGATGACAGATGATCGGATGGATCCGTTTCTTTATCACCGCAGTTTTTCTTTTGATCGGTCTCATCTCATTCGGGGCTGCAGTGATCGGCAATTATAGGTTCGGTTATATTCTGAACCGTGTCCATGCGGGAGGCATCGGAGATACACAGGGGCTTCTTTTCGTTGTGGCGGCACTTGTGGTGAGCAGCAACGCGGCTCTGGATATTTTGAAACTGATTCTTCTTGTTGTATTCATGTGGAATACGTCACCGGTCTCTTCGCATTTTCTGAGTCAGATCTCCTTTTATACGGACAAAGAACTCTGGAATCATGTCGACTGGCTTAAAGCGGGTGGAGCAGAGGAGAATAAATAAATGCAGCTTGTGGAAATCTTAAAAATAATACTTCTGATAGCACTGATCGGATGCGCAATCGCCGTCAATCTGACTCCTTCACTGCTTCAGGCTGTTGTGATCTTTATGTCATACAGCTCGATCATGTGCATCCTTTGGATCCTTATGGAATCGCCGGATCTTGCTATCACGGAGGCCGCAGTCGGAGCGGGGGTTTCCGGCATTCTGTTCCTCGTGACTTTGAAGAAGATCAGGCGCGAGGACAATGCAGAGCCCGGAGATGCAGAAGAAGATGTCTGAATCGGAGGGGGGAGCCTATGAATGAAAAATTTAGAAAGTGGCTCGACGGTGATATCGATATTATGGAAGATATCACGCGTACGACGAATAAGCGTGATCTGAACAGAGATGAGCTGAAAAAGCAGAAAAAAGAGATTGATGAGATCATCCTTCGCAGATCGGAGTCGCAGGAAATCATACTGGCTGAGCAGAAGGGATTTTACTTCTTTTATAATGTGATCGCAGTCATAAGCTGTGTTCTTCTGATAACGGTCCTGCTCATCTGTGTTGCCAATCTGCCTCGATTCGGACAGGAGAATGAGAGAGCTGCGATCGTTGCACAGCGATATATTGAAAAGGGCCTGGAAGAGACAGGCGCGGTCAATATTGTCTCCGGAATGATCCTTGATTACCGCGCGTTCGATACGCTGGGAGAATCTCATGTTCTGTTCACGGCTCTCATCTGTGTCATGATCCTTCTCCGAAAAGACTGGAAGAATATGTCATCGAAGTTCGAGGACTACAGTAAGATCCGTTCGGATAACTACTTTGCGACGGAAAAGGACGTCATACTGCAGAAGATCGGCTTTATTCTGGTTCCCAGCATTTTTGTCTTCGGGATCTATGTCCTTTTGAATGGTCAGAACTCCCCGGGAGGCGGATTCTCGGGAGGAGCAATTCTGGGGGCAGCGATGATCATATTTACATCCGCGTTCGGATTTGACAAGGCGGACCGGTTCTTTACACTGAAATTGTCGAGCTACGTGACATTTGTCGCGCTCTCTTTTTACAGTTTTGCCAAGGGATATGTGTTCATTACGGGAGCAAACGGTCTTGACAACCACATTCCGAAAGGAATACCGGGCGCGATCCTCTCGGGAGGCCTGATCCTTCCGCTGGATGTGGCAGTCGGTCTGGTCGTCGCCTGTACCATGTTCGGGTTCTACAGTCTTTTCCGCCGTGGGATGATCGGAGGCAACTGATCAGTCTGAAAGAACAGGGAAAGCAGACTGAAGGAACTGAAGGAAAGCAGATTTTTTTTGCAGATTGGGATACGTACTATGCTTGAAACACTGTTGATTAACTATGAGGAGGCCTGTGCCATTATTCTCTTCGGTATCGGTCTGACGATGTTACTGTTCCACCGGAACCTGATCAAAAAGCTGATCGGTATGAATATTATGGATACAGGCGTTTTCCTTTTTCTGGCCTCCATGGGTTTTATCTCAGGCCGTAAGGCGCCGATCATCACAGACGGCGTAACGAAAGTGGAAGCCTACATCAACCCGGTACCCGCAGGACTTGTCCTGACGGGCATCGTTGTCTCGGTGTCGGTCACGGCGGTCATGCTGTCTCTGACGATCCGTCTTTACAGACGGTATCATACACTGAATCTGGACGAAGTATATGTTCTGTCCAGGCACCAGACGGAGGACAGATGACGTGGATATAATAAGAAATTTTCCTCTCTTTACGATCGTACTGAGCCTGTTCTCGGGTGTTCTCTGTATGATGCTCAAAGGGAAAACGGCAAAATATTATACATTGATCTATGAATGCCTTCTGATAGTCCTCGTGAGCTGTGTTCTCTGGTATACCGTTACGACGGGGGAATCTTTTACCTATACAATGGGTGAGTTTCCGGCCCCGTGGGGCAACGAGATTCGGGCAGGTATTCTGGAGGCAACGCTCGCGCTGGGATTTCTGCTGATCATTTTCTGCAGCGTCATGGCAGGATGGAAATTCCTGGTCATAGATGTCGACGAGACCAAGATCAATCTGTACTTCACACTGATCAATCTGCTCACGGCAGCGCTCATGGCTTTGATCTGGACCAATGATATTTTCACCGGCTATGTCTTTCTTGAGATCATGACGCTGACATCATGCGGGCTCATCATTGTACGCGAGATCGGCAGGACGACCCTGGCCGCGATCCGTTATATGATCCTGAACCTTCTGGGATCCGGACTCTTTCTTCTCGGTGTAGTTCTTCTGTACGATATCACCGGACATCTTCTGATGGTGCCTATGCAGTATAATATTGCGGAATTCGCAAACTCCGATTCCGCCATGCTTCCGATCACGCTGTCACTGGGCATTCTGACGATCGGTCTGTCGATCAAGAGCGGTCTGTTCCCTTTCCAGTACTGGATGCCGGATACTTACGGATGGTCGACACCTGCCTCTGCATCGATCCTGTCGTCGATCGTCTCGAAAGCATACATTTTTCTGCTGTTCAAAATCTACTATCGCTGCATCGGAATCGAGATCTTTGAAAATCTCCCGATACGAAAGATCCTGTTCATACTGGGTATTCTCGGTATGATATTCGGTTCTGTCTCCGCCATAAGAAAGAAAAGCATAAACCGAATGGTCGCCTATTCATCCGCCGCCCAGATCGGCTACATCTATATGGGGATAGGGATCGGCGGGACCATGGGCTATACGGCAGCCATGTTCCAGATTCTCGCGCACGCTGTCACGAAATCCCTGCTTTTCCTGACGACACCGAGGCTTGCGGAAGTGTCGGGCGACAGTCTCCTGTTCCGGAATCTGCAAGGCAGCGCACACCGCGCAAAGGATGCCGGCGCCGCGTTTCTGGCAGGGTCCCTGTCTATGGTAGGCATCCCGATTTTTGCGGGATTTTCTGCCAAGCTGATGTTCGCACTGGCCGCCACGAGGTCAGACAATATGAAGATCCTGTTCCTGACCATGTCAGCTCTGGCAGTGAGTGCTGTACTGAACGCAATTTACTTTCTGCGGACGGTCATCCGAATTTATTCGGAAGGACGCGGAGGAGCGGATATATCCGCGCATATGCTCTATGAAAAGGAGAAAGGGATCCCGGGGATCGCCCATGAAACGGAGGGCGAGGAGCGCGAGGAGGAGACATTTCTTTCCAAGCTTGAATACCGGATCCCCGTTCTGATCCTTATTGCCATGAACCTGTTCATGGGGCTTTTTTCCTGGTATACGGTCGACCTCATTCAGCGGGGTCTTGATATGTTTTCATGACAAACGCGTCTGCACACAATACGGGATTTCAAGGAGTGAATCATGATACTTTTACTGACGATCTTATTTCCGATCCTTTCGGGAACGGTGATTTCCGTTCTGGATATGGAAGATAAAAAGAGACATCTATATTACGCAGCGTCCATTCTTGTCACGGACGCGCTGGCTGCGTTCGCGATGATGACAGGGAGCAGCACAAGGCTCTTCTCATTTACGGATTCGATTTCGGCTTATTTTGTTCTTGACGGAATCGGCAGATTTTTCATGATCGTGGTCATGCTGCTCTTTACGGTCACCTGCTTTTATTCCTTTGAGTATATGAAAATGGAGGAGCGGGAGAATGTCTTTTATGCATTCTATTTCGTCTGTTACGGAGCCATGCTCGCAGTCTGCGCGGCAGGCAATCTGGTCACACTTTATCTGTGTTTTGAGATGGCTACGCTCACATCCATGCCGCTCGTTCTCCATGAACTGACGAAGGATGCTGTCTCCGCGGCGTTGAAATATCTGTTCTATTCGATCGGCGGTGCGCTCCTCGGACTCCTGTCAGTCTTTTTTGTATGCTACTATTCTGCGGATGCCGGTGCATTCGTTCAGGGCGGCACGCTCGATATGGCACGAGTGGCAGGTCACGAAAAGCTCCTTCTTGCCATGATACTTGTCGGTATTGCAGGCTTCGGGACCAAGGCCGGTATGTATCCCATGCACGGATGGCTGCCGACGGCACATCCGATCGCACCGGCACCTGCCTCCGCGCTGCTCTCAGGTATCATTGCCAAAGCGGGAATCATCGCGATCATAAGGCTCGTGTATTTTTCGGTCGGTCCGGATTTTCTTCGCGGCACCTGGGTGCAGTACGCGTGGATGACGCTCTGCATGCTGACGATCTTTATGGGCTCTATGATGGCTTTCAAGGAGAAAGTCATGAAAAAACGTCTGGCTTACTCCACGATCAGTCAGATCTCCTACATATCGCTCGGTCTGGCTCTTCTTTCTCCGGAGGGAGCAGTCGGCGGACTCCTGCATGTGGCCGCACACGCTTCGTCCAAGGGATGTCTTTTCCTGGCAGCGGGTGTCTTCATCTATAAGCTCGGCAAACGCAATGTAGCCGAACTCAAGGGAATCGGAAAACAGCTCCCGATCACGATGTGGTGCTTCCTTATTGTGTCTCTGTCACTGGTCGGTATCCCTCCTATGGGAGGATTTGTGAGCAAATGGTACATCGCGTTGGCAGCTGTCGGTGACGGGATGGGAGTCTATGCGGTCCTTCCTCCGATCATCCTGCTCATATCGGCGCTTCTGACGGCCGGTTACCTGCTTCCGGTCGCGATCGATGCATTCTTTCCGGGACATGACACGGCAGAAGCAGGCGGAGATCATGCATCTTCAGAGAAACAAAGTACAGAGAAGGCAGGCAGGGCCGATGCGAAGAATACGCCGGCCGTCAGCGAATCCGCTCTTATGTATGTTCCGATGATCATCCTCTCGGTTGCGGCCGTCCTCGTAGGTGTTTTCGGTTCGCAGATCGCGGATTTGATGATTACATTTTTCTGATATTTAGGAGATGAACGTGAATCAGTACCTGATTTTAGTGCCGATCCTGATTCCGATCCTGAGTGGAATTTTACTGCTCATACTTCAGATTCAGGACGACCATCCAAGAAATATATATTGTGAGATTACAGCATGTGCGACATCAGCTGCCGTGTGGCTCGTCCTCGCGTTCGGCGCAAGAAGCCCGGTAACGGTATACAGCTTCATCGAGGGGTTTGCCGTCAATTTTGAGGTGGACGGTCCCGCTGCGCTCTTTGCCGGAATGGTCTCGGTCATGTGGCCTCTTGTTCTTCTGTATGCATTTGAATATATGGAACATTCCGTGAGAAAGAATTCTTTCTTCGCGTTTTACGTGATGACCTACGGCATCACGCTGGGGATCGCTTTTTCAGCGGACCTTGTCACCATGTATCTGTTCTTCGAGATGCTGACGCTGGTGACCCTGCCTCTTGTTGTTCATTACCAGGATCATGAGAGTCTTTTCGCAGGAAGAAGATACGCTGCATATTGTATCGGCGGCTCTTCGCTCGCGTTCGTTGCCGTCGTAATGGGGACCATTAACGGGGGCGGAGACTTCGTCTACGGAGGTGCGCTCGCAAATGTTTACTCCGAAGAACTCATGAGAATCATTTTCCTGTTCGGCTTTTTCGGATTCGGGGTAAAGGCAGCCATCTTTCCGCTTCATTCATGGCTGCCGCAGGCCTCGGTCGCACCGACACCGGTCACGGCGCTGCTGCACGCAGTCGCAGTCGTCAATACCGGTGTGTTCGCGATCGTCAGACTGACCTGGTACGTTTACGGACCGGATATCCTTCTTGGCAGCAAGGTGCAGAATATATGTCTTGCCGCAGCGGAAGTTACCCTGTTATACGCCGCTGTCATGGCGCTCAAGGAGAGACATTTCAAGCGCAGACTGGCCTACTCGACCGTCAGCAATTTGTCCTATATGCTTTACGGAATCATGTTGGTCACGCCAAAAGGACTGCTCGGAGGCATTTCGCATATGCTGTTCCACAGCGTCATTAAGATGTCTCTTTTCCTGTGCGCCGGCGCGTTTATGCATGTGACAGGGAATGAGTACATCTATGAGGTCAACGGGGTGGGCAGAAGGATGCCGCTTACATTTGCCTTCTATACGCTGGGCGCACTTTCTCTTACGGGAATTCCCATGTTCTGCGGCTTTATTTCCAAATGGCGCCTTGTAGAAGCAGGTATCGAAGCGATGACACCGCTCTCGATCGCAGGATGTGTCTGTCTGATCGCATCGGCCTTCCTGTGCGCAATGTACACGATCAATATCAGTATTCGTGCTTTCTTCCCGATGGCCGGGACGGATCGCTACGCAAGTCTGCCCGGCAGAAAAGAAGCCGGATGGCGCATGCTGGTACCGATCGGCTTTTTCGCCATTCTGAACGTTGCTTTCGGCATCTGTTCCGGACCGGTCATTTCATTTCTCCGGAAAATCGCGATGGGAGGGTGACAGGATATGATCATAGCTTTGCTGGTATTTTTACCGATTTTTGTTTCACCCTTTTTCTATGTTCTGGGTAAAAAGGATGAGAAGCTCCGTGACAATGCGGTGATCGTCTTTACGTTCCTGATCCTTGGTCTTGCACTGGTCCAGGCGTTATCGGTATATCTTGCTTCAGGCGGGACGGCACAGGATACAGGCGGCGGACTTTATGAACTGAACATACCGGGGGTCTTTGTTTATGGCCTGCACTTTACGGCAGACGGATTCCGGGCGGTATACAGTCTCGTAACGGCCGTCATGTGGGCAGGGACGACACTTTTTTCAAAAGAGTATTTTGCCCATGAGAGGGAGGGCCTTGACAGGTACTGGCTTTTCGTCATCCTGACGCTTGGGGCGACGGAGGGTGTCATGCTGTCTTCTGACCTCATGACAAGTTTTATTTTCTTTGAGATCCTTTCGCTGACCTCCTTTACCTGGGTCATCCATGAAGAGACGGCCGGAGCGATACGCGCAGCCTACACCTACCTTTTTATTGCGGTGATCGGAGGCCTGGTCCTTTTTATGGGTCTTCTGCTCATGCGGGAGACCTGCGGAACGCTCAGCTTTCGTGAGCTGGCCGCGGCGGTGGAAACGTCATCGAAGGACCCTTCTTCCGGGCGCAGGATTTTTGCGGCTGCAGTCTGCATCCTGATCGGATTCGGATGCAAGGCCGGTATGTTCCCGGTCCATGTATGGCTTCCGAAAGCCCACCCGGTCGCCCCGTCTCCCGGATCGGCCCTTCTGTCCGGCATCCTCACCAAAGTCGGTGTGTACGGAATAATCATGACAGCGACGCAGGCTCTTTTCGGGAGCACCGCATACGGTCTCCTGATCTTCACGCTCGGCCTTATTACAATGTTCCTCGGGGCCCTGCTCGCCCTGTTCTCGGTGAACTTAAAGAGGACGCTTGCATGCTCTTCCATGTCTCAGATCGGATTTATCCTGACCGGAATCGGAATGGCGACGTTTACAAATGCTCTCGGCAGCGCGCACGGCGGGGAAGGGGTAACATTGGCTCTCTCGGGAGCGATGCTGCATATGGTCAATCACTCCCTGCTGAAGCTCGTTCTTTTCATGGCGGCCGGTGTAGTGGTCATGAATCTTCACAGATTGAATCTTGATGATATCCGCGGCTGGGGAAGGAATAAGCTTCCGCTGAAAATCGCGTTCGCCCTGGGCGGACTCGGCATCAGCGGTGTTCCGCTCTTTAACGGATATATCTCAAAGACCATGCTGCATGAGGGAATCGTTCACGGAATCCACATGACGGGTGAAATCGCGGAGACGGGAGGTCTCCATACATATTTCAGGATTGCTGAGTGGGTGTTCCTTATTTCGGGCGGTTTTACATTTGCCTATATGCTGAAGCTTTTTATCTGCGTCTTCCTCGAGAAGAACCGCGACGCACATCTTCAGGCGCGATACGATGCGGACCCGTACTGCATGAACACAGCCTCGAAGGCGGCTGTTCTTGGATCCTCCGCCTTCATGGTGATCTTAGGTCAGCCGGCTGTGATGACCCGTCTGGCAGCATTCATGAGCGGGCGGGAAGATATTCTGGAATTCAGAGCCTTTATACCGGAAAATCTGAAGGGAGGCTTTATTTCGCTGGGGATCGGTGCCTTCCTGTATGTGTTCATCGTCAGGCGGGTTCTTATGAGGAAGGGATCGTACGTGGATCTCTGGCCCGCAAAGCTGGATCTCGAGGATCTTATCTACCGTCCGCTGCTCACAAAATGGCTTCCTGACATCGGGGGAG
>CAMNDN010000010.1:0-44336 GCA_946535445.1 uncultured Lachnospiraceae bacterium | reverse complement strand
TTCCGGGAACGATCGACCTTGATATCGCCTGCACAGAGTACACGATCGGTTTCGATACAGCTGTTAACACAGCTATGGAAGCCATTGACAAAGTCCGTGATACATCCTCCTCTCATGAGAGATGCTCCATCATCGAAGTTATGGGACGTTCCGCAGGCTATATCGCTCTGTGGTGCGGTATCGCCAACGGCGCTGAGGACGTTCTCCTTCCGGAGAAGTATGATTATGACGAGCAGAAGCTCATCGACAACATTATTGACAACAAGAGACGCGGAAAAACACATCACATCATCATCAACGCAGAGGGTGTAGGACATTCTGCATCCATGGCAAGACGTATCGAAGCTGCTACCGGCATCGAGACACGTGCCACGATTCTCGGCTACATGCAGCGTGGCGGCAGCCCGACCTGCAAGGACAGAGTATATGCTTCTACGATGGGATGCCTGGCAGTTGACCTGCTCGCGGAAGGCAAGACCAAGAGAGTCGTATCTTATGCCAACGGCCAGTTCCGTGACTATGACATCAATGAAGCACTTGCAATGACCAAGGAAATCGATGAGTATCAGGTTGAGATCTGCAACTCTCTGTCTCATAACTACTACAAGACAGAGGCTATGGTCATGGCTCAGGAAGAGTTCTGATCAGGAGAGATTTACCGGAGCTCAGGAGGAGATACATTCTAAGTGAGCATTTCGTTCAAAGAAATTAAAAATCTTGAAAAAAGTAAAAAGGCCCGCGATGAGCAGGGCCTTTTTGTCACGGAAGGAATCAAGCTGTGCAGGGAGGCCCCCGCGAAGTGGCTCAGAGCAGTTTTCTCGACGGCCGAATTTGCCGGGGAGCATCCCGATTTTTTCAGCGAACTTCCGAAAGATATACAGGTCGTGAAAGATATCCGCAGGGAACGCTTTGCCGGGCTCTCCGACACGAAGTCCCCTCAGGGGATCCTGAGTGTGGTCAGAAAACCGGAATTTGATCTGGAGACCATTCTGTCGAAACCGGATCCGTTCTTTCTGCTTCTTGAAAATATACAGGATCCCGGTAACGCCGGAACGATCCTGAGGACGGCCGAGGCAGCCGGCGTCGATGCCGTCTTTCTGACGGAGGGGGCTGTAGACCTGTATAATCCCAAGACCATTCGGTCTACGATGGGATCGATTTACCGTGTGCCGCATTTTTATATAAAGGATATGGATGCGCTGCTTTCTGAATTTTCAGATAGAGGGATCAGGACACATGCTGCCCATCTGAAGGGAACACATCGTTATACGGATGCGGACTATACCGGCGGAACGGTCATTCTCATCGGCAACGAGAGCAGGGGGCTCAGCGAAGAGCTCTCCGCGCGGGCGGATGAACTGATGAAGATCCCGATGTGCGGGCAGGTCGAATCGCTCAATGCGGCCATGGCAGCGGGCATTTTGATGTTCGAAGTCCGCAGACAGAGAGGACTGAAATGAGAGAGAGAAAGCCGATCGAGGAAATTATTTTCGCGATTTTCGAAGTGGTGCTGACGGTCGTCATGACTGTCATCTTTCTTGTTGTGCTGGTCACAGACGGTGAGGTCCCGGCCCTGATCACGCTGGTCCTTGTCTTCGGCATTCTGCTCAATGTGCTGGCCAGCGCATATTCATTCTATAAAGGGTATAAAATTATTGCGAGGCTGATGCTGCTCCTGGCAGTGGCATGCCTTGTCGTTATACTTTTATAAAAAATACTTTACCATCGGAGGCAGAGTATGTCTGACTGGACAGAAATTACGAGACAGATACTAAATGAGCGGGGAGCATCCCGCTTTTATTCAAATGTACTTTTCCGGGAGTCTGTAGGATCCAGCAATGAGTGGGTCAGGGAACTCGGTGAAGTCTTTTTCCCGGAAGGAACGGTCGGTATCGCCGATGAGCAGACTGCGGGAAAAGGCCGGCGCGGCCGCACGTGGGTCAGCCCCGCCGGGGAGAATATCTATTTTTCACTTCTTCTCCGCCCGGAATTTGCCCCGGAGCACGCTTCCGCGATGACGCTGGTCATGGGCCTTTCCGTTGCGCAGGGGATACGGGATGTGACCGGACTCGATGTGGGCATCAAGTGGCCGAATGATGTTGTTCATGACCACAGGAAGGTGTGCGGAATTCTCACGGAGATGAAGGCTGAGGTCGGAAAGATCCACTATGTCGTGATCGGTACGGGGATCAATGTGAATCAGACGGCATTTGCCGAAGAGATAGTCCGGACTGCCACATCACTGAAGATCGAGAAAGGCAGTGAGGTCGACCGCGGCGTCCTGCTTGCCTCGGTGTTGCTGCATTTCCGGGAGAATTATGACAAATACTGCAGGACCGAAGATGTGTCACTGCTCGCCGAAGAATACGATAAGCTGCTCGTCAGCCGGGGAAAACAGATCCGGGTGGAAGATCCGAACGGGTCTTATACAGCCGTGTCCCGGGGGATTACCGGCAAGGGCGGGCTGGTCATCGAGCTGCCTGACGGGACGACCCGGGAGATCGTGAGCGGGGAGGTCTCCGTGCGCGGCCTGTACGGATATATCTGATCGGAGACTGGGTGTACGGCCTGTAGGGGTCTGTCTGACGGCAAAGTGCAGGCAACCTTGTACGCGGAGACACAGATGGATTTGGAGGAATACATGAGTATAACATTATGCGGCGCCAGCTGGTACAGCCAGAAATATTACCTCAACCCGGCTTTCGACAGGCTCCCGAAAGCCGTGAAGAATGAGCTGCAGATCCTCTGCGTGGAATACACGGAGGATGTGGGCGGCGTTCTGACGATCGAGTTCGAAGATGACAGAAGACCTCATTTCAGGGTCATCTCCGCCGAGGGCGATCAGCGGTTCGATGAAATCGGTTCGGAACTGAAGATCAAGCAGCTGCAGCAGACGAAGGCGGAGCTTATGGAGCAGCTGACTATGTACTACCGACTGGTCGTGCTTGGCGAGAGCGCGGAGGAGGCAGCACGGGAAAGCACTCCGATGGAAGACTGAGAGGAGAAAAAGAATCTGTCTTCATTACGAAGAGACGTTCTTGAAAAAAATAAATATCATTATGTCAGAATCATTTAATAAGACGGAAAGCGGCAATGCCCGGAACCGTACTGCAGGAAACGGCATTTCCGATAACAAGAGAGAAAGGGTTCCGGGGGAACAGGAGGAGACCGTAGTAAAAATCGGCAGCCTGCCCATCACCGGCCGATTCGTCCTCGGCCCCATGGCCGGCGTCACGGATCAGCCCTTCCGCATCCTTTGCGCCGAGCAGGGTGCCTCTCTGGTCTCCATGGAGATGGTTTCCGCAAATGCCGTTCTCCACGGAAACAGGAAGACCCTGGAATTCATCAATATATCGCCGGATGAGCATCCGATCGCGATGCAGCTCTTCGGACCGGATGCGGATACCTGCGCATATGCGGCTGAGAAACTGAAAGACGAACCCTATGACATCCTGGATCTCAACATGGGATGTCCGATGCCGAAGATCGTTAAGAATAATGAAGGCTCCGCGCTCATGCGCGATATCCCGAGAGCGCAGAGTATCGTGCGTGCCTTAAAGAACGCTACCGACAGACCGGTGACCGTCAAGATCCGGAAGGGCTTCAACGATGAGGAAGTCAATGCGGTGGAGGTGGCCCTGGCCCTGGAAGATGCGGGAGCGGATGCAATCGCCGTTCACGGACGGACCCGGGAGCAGTATTATTCCGGAGAGGCAGACTGGGATATCATCCGGCGGGTGAAGGAGGCTGTGCGCATCCCGGTGATCGGTAACGGTGACGTGTTCCGTCCGGAAGACGCGGTCCGCATGACGGATGAGACCGGCTGCGACCTTGTCATGATCGCCCGCGGCGCGCGCGGGAACCCGTGGATCTTCAGGGACTGCAGGCATTATGTGAGGACGGGTCAGCATTTGCCGAAACCATCCGTCAGTGAGGCCTGTGAACTGATGATCCGGCATGCGGAGATGCAGCTGGCGGAAAAAGGCGACCATCTCGGTATTCTTCAGATGCGCAAGCATATCGCCTGGTATACGGGCGGTTACCGAAATTCGGCGGCACTCAGAAGACAGATCAATCAGGTAAAGTCGCTCGATGAACTGAAAGAGGTCCTTGAGGCCTGGAGGAAAGAAGCCTGAGTGATACATCATCTTCGCTGTATATTTGTTTTAAAAACAGGATAGATGGTGTATACTGATAGGCGTTGAATTAAATATTTATTATTTTGAGGGAGGTACAGTAGTTATGAAAAAATACCTGGCAGAGGCGATCGGTACTTTTACACTGGTTTTTCTCGGCTGCGGAACAGCAATGCGCGTAGGATGTGACGCAAGCTTCGGCGGCGGATATGTGCTCACGGCGATGGCGTTCGGACTTGTCATCATTGCGATGGCGTACAGTATAGGAAATTTCTCCGGATGCCATATTAACCCGGCGGTATCCCTGGGCCTTCTGCTCTCGGGCAGAATGGAAATGAAGGATTTCCCGTTCTATGTCATTGCGCAGTGTATCGGATCCTTTATCGCATCCGCTTTCCTGGTAGCGATCTTCGCGCTCGGCGGTGTGGAAGATCTGACCGGCGGTGTGGGCTCCAACGGACTTGCGGGCGTGAACGGCAACTTCTTTGCGGGAATTCTCGTTGAAGTCATCCTCACGTTCATCTTCATGATCGCGATTCTCGGTGTCACAGATCCGAAGTTCAAGTACAGACAGGTATCCGGCCTTGTGATCGGCTTTACCCTTATGCTGGTCCATATCCTCGGCATCGGTCTTACAGGAACATCTGTCAACCCGGCGAGAAGCCTTGGCCCGGCTATCTTTGCAGCCATCATTAACCACGATGCATCACCGATCCTTCAGCTCCCGGTATTTATTATCGGACCTATGGCGGGTGCGGCGCTTGCGTCTATTGTATACGGAATCCTTAAAGACTGATGTCATGTGACGACGTGATTTCACAGCCGCATCTGTGTGACTGATTTTTATCTGCCCGGATTTATGAGCAGGATGTTGATATATTGACATTTTGTTTTGTAATGATTATAATTTCTTATTACGGTGGCGTGCCGAAGTTTTTCGGCACGCTGATTTGTGATTAAAGAGATATAAGCATCAGGACCGTGTACAGTAAATATCTAAAACTTCCCACACTACAGTGTTTTAGTGCGCCTCATCGAAATATTGCTGCGCAGGGACGCTCCCGCTCGGTCTCGCTGGCAGCGGTACTAATAAAAATTCATCGCCAAGGCTCGAATTTTAAAAGTACCGGCCGCTCGACGACGCCCTGCTTAAGCAATTATTTCGATTCTGGCCTGACTTTAAGTGACAAGTGGGAAATTTTAGCAAATGTATCGAATTAAAAAGAGATAAGGGAGGCAAGGTTATGGCAGATATGGGCATGCCTGTAAAGAAGAACATACTGACATATGCAGGACTGAAAATGCTGGAAGATGAGCTCAACGATCTGAAGGTGAATCAGAGAAAAGCGATCTCCGAAAAGATCAAAGAAGCCCGTGAGCAGGGCGATCTTTCCGAGAATGCGGAATATGACGCTGCCAAGGATGAGCAGCGCGATATCGAGGCACGTATTGAGGAGATCGAAAAGATCCTGAAGAACGCGGAAGTCGTCGATGAGGAAGAGGCCAATACCAAGAATGTCAGTATCGGCTGCAAAGTAACTATTTTTGACTTTGAGTATGACGAAGAGCTGGAATTTGCAATCGTCGGATCCACAGAGGCCAACAGCCTGAAGGGCAAGATCTCCAACGAATCACCGCTCGGCCACGCGCTGATCGGCGCAAAGAAGGGTGACATCGTTACGGTCGAAATGCCGGACGGACTTACAAGCCAGTATAAGGTCGTAAAGATCTCAAGGAACAGCTGATTCGAACGCAACAGGAAAACCATAAAAACAGTCAGGAGAAGACCATGGCACAGAACCAAAATCAGGGAAAGCAGGGCAAGGGAGAAAAGACACAGGATCTCAACCAGCTTCGAAAAGTTCGCAGGGAGAAGCTTGCCAATCTCGTAGCGGAAGGTAAGAATCCGTTCGAGATCGTAACATACGATCAGACACAGCATACGCAGGAAATCAAGGATAACTATGAGGCATTTGAGGGCAAGGAGGTCTCCATTGCCGGACGTCTGATGTCAAAGCGTGTTATGGGCAAGGCTTCGTTTGCAAATGTACAGGACCGCGACGGCAACATCCAGATCTATGTATCCCGCGATGATCTCGGTGAGGAATATCCGGCCTTCAAGAAGCTCGATGTGGGCGATATTGTAGGCG
Source organism: uncultured Lachnospiraceae bacterium (assembly GCA_946535445.1). Lineage (GTDB taxonomy): Bacteria > Bacillota > Clostridia > Lachnospirales > Lachnospiraceae > Chordicoccus. Next base: position 38,050 of record CAMNDN010000010.1, on the reverse strand, counting down.
TCAAGGGTATTGTCTTCACAACAAAGATGGGCGAGAAGTCGATTCACACCAAGGAAATCACACTTCTTTCCAAGTCTCTGCAGATCCTTCCGGAGAAGTACCACGGTCTGACGAACACAGATCTTCGTTATCGTCAGCGCTATGTCGATCTCATCATGAATCCGGAATCGAAGGATGTCTTTATCAAGAGATCCCGGATCATTTCAGCGATCCGCCGTTATCTTGACGAGCGCGGATTCATGGAAGTCGAGACGCCGATGCTGGTCGAAAATGCCGGCGGCGCGGCAGCCCGCCCGTTCACCACGCATTTCAACGCGCTGAATGAGGACAAGAAGCTCCGCATCTCCCTCGAGCTCTACTTAAAGAGACTGATCGTCGGAGGTCTGGAGAGAGTTTACGAGATCGGCCGCGTATTCCGCAACGAAGGTCTCGATATCAAGCACAATCCGGAGTTCACACTGATGGAACTCTATCAGGCATACACAGACTATGAAGGTATGATGCGCCTCACAGAAGACATGTACCGCACGGTCGCACAGCAGGTACTCGGCACGACCGTCCTGAACTATAAGGGCAACGTGATCGATCTAGGCAAGCCGTTCGAGCGCATCACCATGACGGAGGCCGTTAAGAAGTACAGCGGCGTTGATTTTGACCAGGTCAAGACGCTCGAGGAGGCAAAAGCCCTCTGCGACGAGCGAGACATCCACTACGAGAAGCATCATCAGATCGGCGATATCCTGAACCTGTTCTTCGACGAGTACGTAGAGCACAACCTGATCCAGCCGACTTTCCTGACGGGCCATCCGATCGAGATCAGCCCGCTCACCAAGAAGGATCCGGAGAATCCGGGCAAGGTCCTTCGCTTCGAGATGTTCATGAACGGCTGGGAGATGTGCAACGCATATTCCGAGCTGAACGATCCGATCGACCAGCGTGAGCGCTTCGCGATGCAGGAGGAACAGTTCGCCCAGGGCAATGAGGAGGCAAATCACACGGATGAGGACTTCCTGAACGCTCTCGAGATCGGTATGCCGCCGACAGGTGGTATCGGATACGGAATCGACCGTATGGTCATGCTCTTTACGGGAGCGGAGGCGATCAGGGACGTGCTGCTGTTCCCGACGATGAGAACGTTAGAATAAAAACGCCGATTTTTCGCTAAAATAAAGGCTTTTTGGAATCACCAGTACATAAAAAGTACATAAAACTATTGATAAATCGTACTAAATACTGGACTTGATTTATGTACAAAACTGAAAATGCGAAGATTTTTTCTTGGGACACTTTCCATTAACTTGGGGAGTGTCCTTTTTTTATTTCGTATTCCTTGTCTGTTACCGTCAGACTTTATAAAAACAAAAAACGGAGGAAATAGAGAATGTGCAAAGTAATCGCTGTATCTAATCAAAAGGGTGGCGTTTCGAAGACTACAACCTGCCTGAACCTGGGAATTTCTCTTGCTAAGGAGGGGAAAAAGGTTCTTTTGATCGATTCGGATCCTCAGGGAAGCCTGACTGAGAGCCTGGGATTTCACAACCCGGATGAGTTGGACAATACACTTGCGACTGCGATATCGGAACTGATAAAAGCTGACGACAAATTGTCGCGAGGCTGCAGGAATTCTGATGATGCTGACATATGTACTTTCCAGAATTATGTACCGCCAACAATGAGACACATGGAGGGTGTAGATCTCATACCGGGCAATATTGAACTTGCCGGATTAGAAGTTTCGCTGGTGCATATGATGAGCAGGGAAACGATACTCAGAGAGCTGCTTCAGGAAATCAGGGAAGAGTATGACTATGTTTTTATTGACTGTTCACCCAGCCTTGGCATGCTGACAATCAACGCGCTTGTTGCGGCAGACTCGGTACTGATACCGGTGCAGGCAGCATATCTTCCGGCTAAGGGGTTGGAGCAGCTTTTGATGACAATCAGTAAGGTGCACAGACAGTTGAATCGGAACCTGAGGATAGAAGGGATTCTTCTTTCGATGGTCGATATGAGGACTAATTTTTCAAAGGAAATAATAGCGCTTATAGAGGGAGCATACGGAACAAATATTCGAATATTTAGAACAAAGATTCCTTTTTCAGTCAGAGCCGCGGAAGCATCTGCCGCAGGTGTGAGCATTTTTACTCACGATCCGAAAGGGAAAGTGGCAGAGGCTTATAGAAATCTTATGAAGGAGGTCATCTGAAATGCCGTCAAAAAGTAAAGTCACTTCTTCATTGAAGCTAAAGTCCTATGATGAATTATTTCCGGAAGCAAATGACTCTGGTTCCGCTCAGGAAGTGTATATAAAAGAACTGCATGATTTCAAGGACCACCCTTTTCATGTAAGGGATGATGAAGATATGCAGGAACTTGTTATGAGTATAAAAGAAAAAGGAGTTCTCTCGCCGCCGATTGTCCGTCCAAGACCGGAAGGGGGATATGAAGTGATATCCGGGCACAGAAGGAAACATGCGGCGAAGCTTGCGGGATTATTCAAAATTCCGGTATTTATTCAGGAACTGTCGGATGAAGACGCTGTGGATGTCATGGTTTACAGCAATATTCAGAGAACTAATATACTGCCGAGCGAAAAGGCATACGCATATAGGATGCAATGGGACCGGCTCAGGCATCCCGGAAAAAAGGGGAATCCTTCACCGGAAGAGATCGGATTGAAATACGGTGATAATGCGAGGAAAGTTCAGCGGTATATCCGGCTTACTTATCTATTGCCGGAACTCCTGGCTTATGTCGATGAGGGATCGATGACATTGCAGGCCGGTTATGCGCTCAGCTTCATCAGCAATGAGGAACAGAAATGGGTGTCAGACGCCATCAAGTTATTCCATAAGATGCCGAACGGTAAATGTGCTGAGCAGATCCGTGGCAGGAGTGAGGATAAAGTACTGACGAAGGATATGGTTAAGGTTCTTATCCTCGGAAGAGTAAAGACAAATAGAAAGATAACATTAAAAGGCAATACGCTTGACAAGTATTTCCCACCGGATATTTCCAGTAAAGAAATCGAGGAAACGATTTATATGCTGCTTGATCGATGGAGGGAAGAGCAGGAAGAATAGTTAGAGGAGGAAGGCTATGAGACAGACCGCAAAATTTGATTATTTCTACGGTACGCAGGCGGAAGCTTATAGTTTTTACAGGATACCGAAGGTTTTATTTACAAGTGCGTACTTTAAGAAACTGTCATGCGAAGCGAAAGTTCTGTATGGGCTGATGCTTGACCGCATGTCCCTTTCGATTAAGAACCGTTGGTTTGATGAAGAGGGGAAAGTGTATATCATCTTTTCGATAGATGATGTCAAGGAGTATATGGGATGCCATCAGCAGAAAGCAGTGAAGCTCATGCAAGAACTCGACCAGGAAAAAGGGATTGGGCTAATTGAGAAAAAACGTATTGGATTTGGCAAAGCAAACACTATATACGTAAAGAATTTCATTCTTCAGGATGAGCCGGAGCTTCCAACTGATAAAAGTCTGAATAAGTCAGATGTCATCCAGGATTGTGAAATAGGTGAGACAGACACAGATTTAGACGTGACTGGTAGTGAAGACGAGAGGAATTCATTAGAGAAAAATCCCGAAACTGAGGATGACTTCCATAAGTATGAAAATCAAATTTCAAGAAGTATGAAAAGCGAATTTCAAGAAGTTCGAAAATCAAATTTCAAGAAGTATGAAAATCAAACTTCAAGAAGTATGAAAAGCGAACATCAAGGAGTTCGAAAATCAAACTGTAATTATACTGATACCAGTAATACTGAAAACAGTGAGACTGAATTCAATCCATCTATCCCCGGACGGGAGATGGATGCGGAAGAGATGGATATCAGAGACGCCTATGAAGAACTTATCAGGGAGAACATAGGCTTTGATGTCCTGTGCTCAGAATACGGCCAGGACCGTGCTGCTGAAATATTGAACCTGATGGTTGATACTGTCTGTAGCGGAAAAAAGAGGATTATAGTCGGTGGTGAACCTATATCTGCCGACATAGTCAAGAACCGGCTTTTGAAGCTGGATCTATTTCATATCCAGTATGTTTTCGAGTGTCTGGATAAAAATACAACAAAGGTGAGAAACATACGTCAGTACATGCTGGCGACACTTTTTAATGCACCTTCAACGATGAATCACTATTATTCGGCGGAAATAAATCATGATATGTACGGCAATGACGGGTAAGTGCGGTCTGGTGTCTCGGATAAGATCAGAATGCGCACACTGATAAAAATGGGAAGGGAGATGTGGATAAATGACGGATACAGTAGGAACGAAGTGGATAATCTGTAAAGTGCAGATCCTTGAGGCGATTGACAAAAAAACGGAGGAAGTATTTCCTGCGGACAATTCGAAGGGGACAGATTACGCAAAGGTCCTTTTGAAGGAATTTAGCCGCTTCCGAAAAGCAGTAGAGGAACGAAGGATATTTCCGTTGGATAATGGTGGATGGAGATATTCGATAGTGGTTCGGGGCAGTGGAATATACCTATATTTGGAGTATGTGCTTCCGAAAAAGTTAGGAATACGTGAAAAAGAAAAGATAGATGAGCAATATGAGATGATATCCTGCAAGGCGGAATTGCTAAAAGTCGAAGAATATGCCGAACTATATGACATAACCCATGTGGCGGCAGTGACCAGAATCAGACGGGGAAAAATCAGAAGTGCGGTCAAGGTTGGAAAAGAATGGAGGATTCCTTCATTGGCAGAACCTGTAGAACGTGGGTACAAAAGCGCTGTTTATAGCTGGCACAACCGTCTTAGCGGCCTTCCGAACAGATATAAGATCATAGAAGATTATCAGAAGATAGAGTTTTTTCAGGATGAAGAGAAATTTTCTGTATACCATGTGAGAATGACCGGGACGGGAATCGAACCTTTGGAATTTGTCTGTGACAGGGAAAAGAGATCACGTATTGAACAGGTGCTGATTAGTCATCCGGATGTGATATGCCTGTCGGATGAAATTATGAGAATAGATCGGGTGTGACCTCGCGACAATTTGTCGTGAGGTTGATGTCAAAATAGAAAGTGAGGACTGGTAATATGAAGGACTGGGTTTTTAAGGGTGTTTTACCGATTGCGTTTCTTGCGTTTCTGCTTTATTTCTTCAAGAGCATCTACTTAATTGACGGTCAGATCGACTGGTTCCGGCTGTGGATGATAGTGGGGATACCATTTGGTTTGGTGCATTTTTTCGTTGGAATTATTCCGGTGAATATGGATGTAACAATGAGTCTGGGTATAATCGCGATACAGTTCATTATGTGTGGGCTCTTCGGAGGATTCATAGCGGTTTGGACTGTAATAAAAGCTGTATATTATTTCATATCCTGTCCGATAAAGGGATTGGCAGGATTTTTATCATAGAGCAGTATGCAAGGAATACTGCAAAGATTATGAAAAAATAATTATTTTTGTATTTGCCGACGGAAAAGGCCTCTCTCATCGGTAAGAACATGAAGGCATCAAGTAGCTTTCGTGTTCTTTGACAATTTCATGAGCTGACGCTTAACGGCAACAAGGCTTTCCGGCGGTCAGGGTGTATCTATCCGATTCTGACTATACTTCCGGCTCGCGCAGGCGATGATCCCGCAAGGGGGAGCAAGCCAATAATGATACCACCTTATCCCGGCCAGATAAGTAGTGCGGCAACCTGCCGAAACAGGACCGCAGCTGTGAGGATGATTCCTCCGATGCTGGACTATCTGTGAACGATAGTGCCTTAAGTGAGAGAACACAGACAACCCAAAACGTTCAAAACAAATCTTACTGATACTAAACCGGCGGCCTTCAGCGCTGCCGGTGAAGCAACTTTTATTAAGGGGAGGCAGCTTTTTGCCTCCCTGTTTTACTTGGAGGAACTATGAACAAATTTTTAGAGAGAGAAAATCTTATGGACAGTCAGGGCAATGTGTGCCTTAAAAAGGTCATCGATATTGCTGATTGCGAGGCAGACTTCTTCTGGAGTCAGTTTATCGCTGTTTATGATGATGAAGCGGAACTTACCGATGCAGTGGAGACACTTCTTACAATGTATCTGGGCGACCACATGAAAGGACTGTATTGTTCATTTGCATGCATGAAAAACAATGGGATGGTACTTCCGCCCCATCTTCTCACAGGTGCGGCATTTGAGCAGTCTGACTTCTCCGTTTTTTATTTCGGAGAATTCTTCTTAAGGCTTGTCTGGAACCTGTATGAAACCCTGACTGAGCTGGACATGGAGGATTTTTTCTTCAAATGGCAGATGGAGTGAATTATGGAACATACGGAAGTATTGGCGGCACAGGTATTTAAAAAAGACGGGTTCGGAAAGATCAGGACGATTGTTGATGGAGGTGCCGTATTATTTGTTGCTGTAGATGTTGCGATGGCTTTGGGATACCGCAATCCGAGGGCAGCTATTTCGAGGCACTGCAAGGGGGTCGCGAAACGCGACATCCTTACGAACGGCGGGATGCAGGCATTTTCACTGATAACAGAGGGAGACCTATATCGCCTGATCGTTCATAGCAAGCTTCCTGCAGCCGAGGATTTCGAAAGATGGGTATTTGAAGAAGTGCTCCCGACAATCAGACGGACAGGAAGCTACACAGCAAAGAAAGAAGAAAGCCTGATTGATCTGGCAAAGAAAAACCCGGAGATATTGACTCTGTTGGCAAAGAACCTGCTTTCAGAACAGTCAAAGAGCCGTCAGTTGGAAGCACAAGTCTGTGATTTGCAGCCAAAGGCGGAGTACTATGATACTTTCGTCAAATCAGGTGACTGTAGCAACATTCGAACTACTGCGAAAGAACTTGAAATACCGGAAAAGACATTTGTTAAGTATCTGCTGAGCGGCGGATTCCTGTACAGGAGCCCGTCCGGAACACTCCTGCCATATGCACTCAAGAAAAATGACGGGCTGTTCAAGGTTCGAGATTTTCATGTGAACGGGCATATGAGGTCACAGACGCTGATTACTCCGAAAGGTAAGAAATTCTTCAATGATCTTCTGTATGGAGGATTCGAGGAAGAATGATATAGCGGACAGTCGCAGAAAGGAGGGTGTGGCCGGAATTCAATAGGAAGTGCTCCGGCAGAATAGTATGAACGATGAAGTCAATAGCAAAACCGTAGCCTTCTATGTAAGAGGAGCGAAGATGACTGCCAGTATTCTTTCCTGGATGATGAAAAAGTATCTGCAGAAGGTTGATCAGAATAAGAGCATCCGTAAACAGCAGGCAGCTGCAAGAAAAAGAATGCCGCCTACAGGAAAGATTTCAGTCAGGGAGCTGGCAAAACAGAACGCCGGAATGAAGAATATCGAGATTACACCGGAGAATATCAAATCTTTCGAAAGGGTTGCCCGGAAATACGGGATCAATTATGCACTAAAGAAAGATAAGACAAAAGATCCGCCGGTTTATATGGTGTTCTTTAAGGGGCGTGATGAGGATGCGATCACAGCAGCGTTCAGGGAATACACAGGGCAGGCGTTAAAGAAGGCGAATCGTCCTACTATCCACAAGAGGCTTGTAAAGTTCAGGGATGTTATAAAAGCAAGCAAGGACCAGAACAGGACGAAACACAAGCATCAGGAACAGACTCTATGAATTGGAAAGAATTGAAAGAAGGTAAGGTCCTTAAGCAGTTTAAAAGCCAGATCGGAACAGAGAGGTTCCGGAAGAGTCTGATTATGAACATCCCATTTGCATTCGTTTTTATATTTGCAGACAGGACATGCTTTCTGTACAGAATTTCGGATGGGGGAAATATTGGAGAGAGAATACTTGCTGTGATGCAGAATTCCAATCTGATTATCTCATCCCTCGTGCCGAGTTTTAATGGAAGAGATATTCTCACAGGCATGGCGGCTGTTATAGTATTTAAACTACTGGTTCTCCAGAAGAAGGCAGACGCAAAGAAGCTGCGGAAAGGCGTTGAGTATGGCTCGGCAAGGTGGGGGACTCGTGAAGACATCCTGCCGTTTATGTCTGACGATCCGTGGATGAATATTCCGCTGACAGCGACGGAATCCATAACGATGGAGAGCAGACCGAAGCAGCCGAAATACGCAAGGAACAAGAACATTCTTGTTATCGGTGGTTCCGGTTCCGGCAAGACAAGGTTCTTTGTGAAACCTTCCGTGATGCAGATGAACTGTTCTATGGTAATTACGGATCCGAAAGGCACGCTTATAGAGGAAGTCGGAAAACTGCTTTCCAAAGGACCGCCGAAGCGTAATAAGAATGGAAAAATCATGAGGGACAGCAGTGGAAAGGTGATTCGCGAACCCTATGTGATAAAAGTTCTGAACACAATCAATTTTTCGAAAAGCCTTCATTATAATCCTTTTGAGTATATCCATTCAGAGAAGGATATACTGAAACTGGTGACAACTATAATCGCAAATACAAAGGGTGAGGGTGAGAAAGCGACCGAGGATTTCTGGGTGAAAGCGGAAAAGCTGCTCTATACAGCGCTTATTGCCTTTATTTACTATGAAGGTTTTCCGGAAGAAAAGAACCTGATCACCCTTCTCGATCTCCTGAATGAGAGCGAGACACGCGAGGATGATGAGACTTACAAGAACCCGGTGGACATGCTCTTTGATGAGCTGGAAGGAAGGGAGCCGGAACATTTTGCAGTAAGGCAGTATAAAAAGTACAAACTTGCTGCCGGAAAGACCGCTAAAAGCATCCTGATCTCCTGCGGAGCGAGGCTTGCTCCGTTCGACATTGCGGAGCTTCGAGAGCTCATGTCCTATGATGAGATGGAGCTCGATACGATCGGTGACAGGAAGACAGCACTTTTTTTAATCATGTCCGACACGGATACAACGTTTAATTTCGTGATTGCCATGCTTCAGTCACAGCTGTTTAACCTGCTTTGTGACAAGGCGGATGATAAATACGGGGGAAGGCTTCCGGTTCATGTCAGGGTTATTTGTGATGAGTTCGCCAATATCGGACAAATTCCGCAGTTCGACAAACTGATCGCAACGATCCGAAGCCGTGAAATATCCGCCTCCATCATCCTTCAGTCACAGAGCCAGCTTAAAACTATGTATAAGGATGCCGCCGATACAATAATAGGCAACTGCGATACGACACTATTCCTGGGCGGCAAGGAAAAGACGACACTGAAAGAGATGAGTGAGGTTCTGGGAAAAGAAACGATAGACCTGTACAACACGTCGGAAACAAGAAGCAACCAGAAATCATTCGGACTCAATTATCAGAAGACCGGTAAACCGCTGATGACAGAGGATGAGCTGTCTGTCATGGACGGAGGCAAATGCATCCTTCAGGTCCGCGGAGTCCGGCCTTTCTTTTCTGATAAGTACGATATTACCCGCCATCCCAACTACAAATATCTTGCAGATGTCAGTGAAAAGAACAGATATCATGTAGAGAAGGAACTGTCGAGGCAGTATCTGCCGAAGCAGGATGAAATGGTGGAGATGAATGTGATCGATATATCAGAAATGCCTGATACAGATGAATAACGGGTGGATCGATATTTGGGACACCACTTAAAGAGGGCGGAGAAATCCGGTCTTATTTTTTTGCAATCAACTATAAAAAGGAGGAGTTTATTATGGGATTCTTTTCCAGCGCAATTTCAACACTTGGCACAATGGTCACCGCCATCGGCGGAGGCCTCGGAGTATGGGGAGTTGTCAATCTTCTGGAAGGTTATGGGTCAGATAATCCCGGTGCAAAGAGTCAGGGGATTAAGCAGCTTATGGCGGGAGCCGGCATCATGCTGATCGGTACGACCCTGATCCCGCAGCTTTCCACATTATTTTAACGGGGGATCATCAGGATGAATCTACTGGAACGCATCACGGAAGCGATCAAAGAGATCCTGATTGGTTTTATAAAGAGCTGCCTGCAGGATCTGTTCGCCAACATGAACGACCGTGTAGGGACGATTGCCGGGGAGGTCGGACAGACCCCACAGCAGTGGAGCGGCGGGATTTTTAGTATGATCCAGAGTCTTTCACAGACGGTGATCGTTCCGATTGCAGGTATGATTATTACATTTGTTCTTTGCTACGAGCTGATTACGATGATTACCGAGAAGAACAATATGCATGAGATGGAGACGTTCATGATCTTTAAATGGATATTCAAAGCATATGTTGCAATTTATCTTGTGACAAATACCTTTGACTTCACAATGGCAGTATTCGATCTGGCTCAGAATGTAGTGGCAAATGCGGGCGGCGTCATCTCAGGCAACACCTCTATCGATGCGGCATCCACCATGCAGCAGATAATAGACAGCCTTGAGACAATGGAGGTCGGGGAACTGTTCCTGCTATCGGCAGAAGTTCTACTGCTCTCACTCGCCGTCAAAATCATGTCCATGCTGATTACGGTAATTCTGTACGGCAGGATGATCGAGATCTACTTGTATACTTCTGTGGCTCCGATCCCGTTTGCGACTCTGACGAACCGCGAATGGGGAAATATCGGAAGCAACTACATCAAGGGACTGTTCGCACTGGGGTTTCAGGGATTCTTCATGATGGTATGTGTGGGAATTTATTCCGTGCTGATAGCTACGATGAATGTGAGCAGCAACATACATACAGCCCTGTTCTCCATAGCGGCATACACGGTGGTTCTGGCTTTCATGCTTTTCAAGACAGGATCCATCAGTAAATCAATTTTCAATGCACATTAAAAAGAGAAGCAAAACAATAGAATGAATACCGGGAGGTTAAAAATGCTCTTAAGGAAAAATGGAAATTCAATTATTTTGTTTATCAGAGGATTTATCGAATCGGACGGGGAACTCAACGTGAATAACATTCATGAGTCTGCCCGTGAGGAAGCACACACTTTCTGCAGAGCCATCTTCCACGAAGCTAAGGATATTGAGAGAATGCGCACAGTTGTCGATTATTATACGGATCTCTATAACAGAAAAAGGTATGCTGCCCTTAAGAAAGATATCAGCGATGCCTGCAGCGCAATGGCCGGTTATGTTTCACTGCCTAATCTCAGGCTTGCATCCGGGGACAAAAGCGTGCTTGCTGCATATGAATGCGGTTTTATCTACAAGGTAAGGCATGAGATGGAAAACATTGAAATGTTCGCAAGTGTCGGCCTTGATAAAGATGAAATCGATAGAAGGATGGGATATCAGAAAGATCTCAGCGAATTTGAGGAAGAAGATGATGAATTGCTCCTTCTGATGGAAGCTGACTACGGGGAGCAGGAAGATAAAAGCGATGAGCCGGGGGAAGCAGAAGAGGAACAGGATGCTCCGGAAGATGATCAGGATGGAGTGGGAGATGTGCAGGATGGTCCGGAAACGGAAGGAAAAGTACAGGACGATTCGGCGGATATGTCTGGTAACGCAGACATTGGATTTCTGTATGAGTGAAGCGAAGATCCACGGTCAAAGAAATTCCTGCACTTCTGAATGTGGATATTGCATAGGTTATTAAACGGAGGAGAACCAATGGCATATGTACCTGTACCGAAAGATTTAACGAAAGTCAAAACCAAAGTAGCATTTAATCTGACCGGCCGCCAGCTGATATTCTTCAGCCTGGCGGCTGTTGTGGGAGTACCGTTTTACCTGCTGACGAAAGGAATTCTGGGGGCTGATGTATCCGCTATTTTAATGGTGACCATCATGCTCCCATTCTTTTTCCTGGCCATGTATGAAAAGGACGGGCTTCCATTTGAAAAAGTTGCTGGGAACATCATTCGGCAGAAATTCATTTATCCGCCGGTCAGGCCTTACAAAACGGAGAACTTCTACGCCGGTGTTGCATCCCTCATAGAGATGGAGGAAGCCGATGGTAAGAAAGACAAAAAGACAGCTGCAGGAAATGCAGCTCGCCCGGGCAGAAAAAAGAAACCGCCGGGCAGAAAAAAATAAAGCGGAGAGCAAGGAGGAAAAGAGACGGAAGAAACAGGAAAAGAAGCGCAGGAAACGCAGGAACATACCACAGACTGCACAGCAGAGTATTCCTTATCTTCGCATGTACCGTGACGGGGTATGTCAGGTGACAGAGAACTATTTTACTAAGACCATTCAGTTTTATGACATCAATTATCAGCTGGCGCTCACGGAAGACAAAACTACTATTTTTGAGAACTACTGTGATTTCCTGAATTACTTTGATTCTTCAGTTAGTGTCCAGCTCAGTTTCCTGAATCAGCAGGTCGATATCTCGGAGTATGAGAAAGGAATCGATATCCCTGATCAGAAGGATTCTTTCAATCAGATACGGGAGGAGTACCGGACCATGTTGAAAGACCAGCTGGCGAAAGGAAATAACGGGCTTGTAAAGACGAAATATATCACGTTCGGGATTGATGCCGAAAACCTGAAATCAGCCAGACCAAGACTTGAGCGGATAGAAGCAGATGTTCTTAACAACTTCAAGATCCTCGGCGCGAAAGCCAGATCCCTTAACGGTGTGGAGCGGTTGGAGATCATCTACCATATGTTCAACCAGGACAGGATAGAACCTTTTCGATTCTCGTATGACATGCTCGTACAGAGCGGGCTGAATACGAAAGATTTTGTGGCGCCAACGTCATTTAATTTCGGAAAAAGCCAGTCTTTTATGATGGGGAGAACAATCGGGAGCGTCAGCTACCTGCAGATCCTTGCGCCGGAACTGACTGACAGGATGCTGGCTGATTTTCTGGATGTTGATAACAGCATCATTGTTAACATTTATATCCAGTCGATTGACCAGATGTCCGCCATCAAGATGATCAAAGGGAAAATATCTGATCTGGATAAGATGAAGATCGAAGAGCAGAAAAAAGCTGTCAGGGCCGGATATGATATGGAGATCCTTCCGAGTGACCTTGCCACCTATGGTGAGGAAGCCAAGAACCTTCTGGAAGACCTGCAAAGCAGGAATGAGAGAATGTTCCTCGTGACTGTCCTTGTAATGAACACAGATAAGAAGAAACAGAAATTGGACAACAGCATCTTTCAGGTGCAGGGAATTGCCCAGAAATATAACTGCTCGCTGAGGCTCCTGGATTATCAGCAGGAAGCAGCGCTTATGTCTTCCATTCCTATCGGACTTAATCGGATCGAGATCCAGAGGGGACTTACAACATCTTCTACAGCGATTTTTGTTCCGTTCACGACTCAGGAACTCTTTCAGGAAGGGGAGGCTCTTTATTACGGGCTGAATGCCCTTTCCAACAATATGATCATGGTTGACCGGAAGAGGCTGAAGAATCCGAACGGCTTGATCCTCGGAACGCCCGGCTCCGGCAAATCATTTGCAGCAAAGAGGGAGATTACGAACTGCTTCCTTGTAACGGAAGACGATATCATCATATGCGACCCTGAGGCCGAGTATTATCCGCTGGTCAAGGCACTGCACGGACAAGTCATAAAGATATCGCCGGTATCCGACCAGTTCATCAATCCGATGGATTTGAACCTGAACTATTCGGAAGAGGATAACCCGCTTTCACTCAAGTCTGACTTTATCCTGTCGCTCTGTGAGCTGATTGTCGGAGGAAAGAATGGCCTTGAGCCGGTGGAGAAGACGATCATTGACCGATGTGTGAGGATGGTCTATCAGGATTATCTGGCAGATCCTCTGCCGGAGAAAATGCCGATTCTCGGTGATTTGTATGAACTCCTGAGAACCCAGACAGAACCGGAGGCACAGAGACTTGCAACAGCCCTTGAGATTTACGTGACCGGCTCTCTGAATGTATTTAATCACAGGACGAATGTTGATATAGACAACCGGATCGTGTGTTTCGATATCAAGGAACTCGGAAAGCAGTTGAAGAAGATCGGAATGCTGATAGTAGAAGACCAGGTCTGGAACCGGGTGACAATCAACCGGGAGAGAAAGAAATCTACGAGATACTACTGTGATGAGTTTCATTTGCTTCTGAAGGAAGAGCAGACGGCAAGCTATTCGGTGGAGATCTGGAAGCGTTTCAGAAAATGGGGAGGTATACCGACAGCCATAACGCAGAACATCAAAGACCTTCTGGCAAGCCGTGAAATAGAAAATATTTTCGAGAATTCGGACTTTATATATATGATGAACCAGGCACCGGGAGACAGGGAAATACTTGCAAAACACCTGTCCATATCAAAGCAGCAGCTTTCCTATGTCAAGAACAGCAACGAAGGAGAGGGCCTTCTGTTCTACGGGAACGTGATTATACCGTTCGTGGATCATTTTCCGAAGAACAATCTTTATAAGCTCCTGACGACAAAGCCGGAAGAGAACGGTCAGAGCTGACGGAGGTAGACGATGGCAGAAAAGGAACTGAAAGCCAGGAGCAGAAGTGTCCAGAAGATGACGAAGGACGGCCTTGTGGAAGTCGATCTGGCAGAAAAGACAACAAAGCGGATCTCTGACAGAGGGGAAGAAGTCCGCCTGATGAGAAACCGGAGTCCGGATTCGGATGAAGGTGCAAATTTTAACGAAAACCAGCAGGACGGAACTAAAGGATCGCGTCTTGCAAAATACAGGGGAGATACAGATAAAGCAAAGAGTGCCGGGACAAATAAGCCAAAGCGGAAACAGCGTCTGCATTTTAAAGACGAGGCGGAGAACTCAGGAACAGGTGCCGGGGAGGAACCTCACGACAAATTGTCGCGAGGTTCGGCGTCTGCCGGAGAGCGGTCAGAGGTATCTTCGGAGCGAAGAAAAACCGGATATGATCAGGTAAAGCGGAAGAAGGCCCAGGAAAAAAGATACTACTATGAGAAAGAGGACCCGTCAGGCAGAAAACCGAAGCTCTTTTTTGATAAAGATGAAAGCACGGAAGGCGTTGAAGGGGCAGGTACGGATGATGCCAGCATGAATGACCGTAAGGTTTCCGATGCAGGTACGTTAACAGAAGAATCTGCCCAAATGATGCAGACCACCGGAAAAGACATGCAGGATGAATCTTACGGAAGGAAAGTAAAGGCTCATCGGCGCAGATATTATTATAAGGAATCCGGAAAGAAAACTGCCGGGCGGCGACGAAATTTTCATGCCGCAGGACGGGGAAGCCGGAAACTTGTAACAGTACGTCAGATAACCGGAAAGCTTCGATATAAAGCAGAAGAGGATTCCGATGACAACGCTGCAGTTCGCGCCGCGGCAGGAACACAGGATGTCGCAGAAAAAATGCTCGTTTCAGGAAGCGGAAAGAGAGCCGGGAAGATAACAGACAAATCAATCCGTGAGCAGAAAGTGATGGATTCGGAAGTCAGGAAAGAAGGCTTCCGTTCCCGTTTTCTACAGAAACAGCAGATCAAACGGGATTATGCTAAAGCAAAACGTATGGAGGAGACCGGCACGGCAGCCGCCGGAACGATTGATTATATTAAGAAGATCGGCGGTAAAGTAACAGACTTCTTTAAGGAGAACCGAAAGGTATTTCTTGGAATAGGGGCTTTTTTTCTCGTCGTGATGCTGCTGGCTACGGCTGTTTCAAGCTGCGGAGCGACATTCGGGCAGAATATTATCACCTATGCCGGTACGAGTTATCTGTCAGACGATCAGGAGATATTTGCCGCAGAACTCTACTATACACAGATGGAAGCAGAACTTCAGGAGGAAATTGACAGGATGCGAAGGGATAACGCAGGCCATGAGGAATACCGCTATAACATAGCCCCGATTCAGCATGATCCGTTTATCCTGATCAGTTACCTGTCGGCAAAGTATGAAGTTTTTAAATTTGACCAGGTAAAGGGAGAACTTGAGCAGCTATTTGCCGAACAATATCATCTCGAGACCGAGGCGGTGAACGAGACTGTGAGAGAAACCGTGACTGTAAGAGTCGGTGAATCTCTGGGCCCTGTGGTTACAAGCGGTTATTGCAACTGCGCTGCTTGCTGCGGTTCTTATGCAGGAGGGCCGACAGCCAGCGGAGTCATGCCGACTGCGGAGCATACAATTGCGGTCGATTCACGTGATCCTCTTGTGCCGATGGGGACAAGGGTAATCATGAACGGTACGGAGTATGTGGTAGAAGATACCGGTCCGCTTAACCGTTACGGCGTTAATTTTGATGTGTATTACGATGATCACGATGTGGCGGAGGCACATGGACACCAGACCTGGGACGCTTACCTTGCAGACGATAACGGCACGGAAGTGGAAGTGACCAGAGTAAGGCAGGTCGATGCTTTCAATGTCACGCTTACGAATAACGGGCTTAAGGCGCTTTGTGAACAGCGGCTCACGGATGAACAAAAGTCGTATTTTGATGACTATAACGAGGTCCGGGGAAATCTCCAGATGTTCGGGAAACCGGTTGATTTCAAGTGGTTCAACAGGGTGACGGCATATTACGGATATAGGGTTGACCCCGTGTCGGGAAACGTAGAGAACCATAACGGGATAGATATTTTCACATTTTCCGGCACGGAAGTTTTGTCCGGCCTTGATGGAACCGTCAGTGAGGCCGGCTGGAATGACAGCTACGGTAATTATGTCTTTCTGACGGATTCCCACGGATATGAAGTGAGGTATGCCAATCTGGAGTCTGTCGCTGTATCAGCCGGTTCACCTGTTGCCATCGGTGATGTCATAGGAACAGCAGGTTCAGACTATTTCATGGACAGTCACCTGCATCTTGAGCTTCTCTATCACGGTGAGCGGATGAATCCGGTATTTTATTTTGAAGCCGGTGAAGCGGCCTATCCGGACATTCCGGTAAACAGTTCCGGTGCGGTCGGCGCTCTGCTATCTGAAGCACTCAGCCATCTCGGGACGCCTTATGTATGGGGCGGTTATGATCCGAGCGGCTTTGACTGTTCCGGATTTGTGAGCTGGTGCCTGGTCCATTCGGGAGCGAGAAATACCGGACGGCTTACAGCGCAGGAATTGTACGATATCTGTACTCCGATCAGTGAAGCCGAGGCGATGCCGGGAGATCTGATCTTTTTTACGGGGACATATGATTCCGAAGGACCGGTTTCTCATATCGGGATCTATCTCGGGAACGGGCAGATGGTCCATTCCGGTCATCCAAATCAGGTGGCTTCGATCTATACACCATATTGGATCAGCCACTTCTACGGATTCGGGAGATGGTGATTATATTTTGGGGCAGCCACAGCGGCTGTCCCTTTGTCGTGTTGGAGGTGGTGAAATTGAAAACCGTAGCGGTAGAAAAAGCAAGAGAGAATTTTGAAAAGGCAAAGGAAAAGGCTGAGGCTCTACGCGCGAAGCTGGATGCGGCAGAGAAACATTTGAAGAGGTGTGAGGTGGTGCTGATCGAGTCGGAAAATGCCGAGTATGTCCGCATCGTCAGAGAAATGAATATTTCGATTGCAGAACTGCGCGAGATCCGCAAGGGGAGAATGCCGATGGAAGTAATTTTGGATAAAACAGATGAGGAGGATATCCGGAAAAATGATGAAGATAATGGAGCCGTCTCACAGGACGGAGAGAAAAAAGAAGAACAGGAAGATCAGATTGAGACCGGTTGGGATGGAGAGTCCGCAGATATCAATGGAGAAGAAATGGTCTGAGAAAAGGGCGGCAATCCTGAAACGGGTCAAAGCGTCGGTACTTCTTACGACACTCTGCAGCACACTGCTGACCAGCTGTCCCGGCGAGTATGCATATGCTTCAGATAGTTGCGTTGCATCCGAAGCTGCTGAGGAAAGCCTGCCGGAAGAGCTTATTGAGATCACCGGTAAAGATGAATCTGTCAGCAGAGGAACCGCCAGAGCGGATACTACTAAGCCGACTGTGGACGCAAGTCTTTCGGGAAGTGTCATCACAGTCGTTGCAAGAGATTCAGAATCAGGAATTCAGAAGATTACGGTAAATGGAGAGGATTACACGACTTTCACGGAGGACGGTCTTCTTATTCAGCTGACGCAGAGCGATTTTTCGACAGAGCAGTTTGTGTTCACGGCAACGGATGAGGCAGGGAATGTGTCGGAACGTTATGTTATGGACAACCCTTATTACAACTGGCCGTCCGGAGGAAGTTCCTCATCCGGAGTGACTGCACAGGGGGCTTCGGGAAATACATCGGCAGGTACAAGGACAGGAAGTACGGGTACTACAGCCGGAAGCACGGGTGCTTCTGCATCGACAACCGTAAGAGGAACGACCGCTGGAAATACCGGAACAAGTACAGCGTCAAATCCATCTGAGGGCGGTGTGTCATCCCCACTACCGCAGACAGCTGAGGCGACCAAACCTACAGAAGCTACCGGAACGGTAATTGACCGGTCGGGTACTGCAGCAAAAGCTGTGGAAGCATCAGGAGAGGAAGTCACCAATGTGACCCAGACAGCGCAGAATGGGAGCAAGGGATTCTATACGATACAGACTAAGAGCGGCAAGACGTTCTATCTTATCATCGATAATGACCAGTCTTCCGACAACGTGTACCTTCTGACGGAAGTGAGTGAGCAGGATCTGCTGAACTTCAATCTGCCGGATACCGTGACACTGCCGGATGCGGGAACTGTTCGTGCGGAGCCGGAAAAGAAAGCAAGCGTCACGCCGAAACCAACGAAAGCTGTAACGGAAAAACCGGAGGAACCGGAAATGCCGGAAAAGAGGAATCCGCTGGTCAAAAATATCCTCCTGGCACTTTTGATAGCAGGTGTGGGTGGAGCAGCCTATTACTTTAAGGTCTACAAGCCGAAGCAGGAGGACATGTACGACGACGATGATGACGAAGAAGATGAAGCGGCTGAGTATGAGAGGGAAGATGAAGAGCCGCCGGAAACAGAGACGATGGAGGAAGAAGAATAAATGGGATTTACATTAATAGTCGCAGAAAAGCCGTCGGTAGGGGTCACGATCGCCGGGGTGGTCGGGGCTGACCGTAAACATGACGGTTACTTGGAAGGAGGCGGTTATCAGGTCACCTGGTGTATCGGACATCTTGTCGGCCTGTCGGACGCTTCCGCATACAATGAAAAGTATGCGAAATGGACATATGAAGATCTGCCGATCCTGCCGAATACGTGGAAGCATGAGGCACTTCCCGGAACAATGAGGCAGTTCAATATAGTAAAGAAACTGATGAACAGTGCGGACAGTATCGTGTGTGCGACTGACGCAGCGAGGGAAGGAGAACTCATCTTCCGGCTTGTTTACGAACAGGCCGGATGCAGGAAGCCGGTGAAGCGGCTCTGGATATCTTCTCTTGAAGAAAGTGCTATCAAAAAAGGGATGGAAAACTTACGGGACGGTCATGAATTTGATGCTCTCTATGACTCAGCGCTCAGCCGTGAAAAAGCTGACTGGCTGGTAGGCATCAACATGAGCCGTCTTTTTTCTGTCCTTTACAAGAAGACGCTGAGAATCGGAAGGGTCCAGACTCCTGCACTTGCCATGATTGTTGCAAGGGATGCCGCAGTTTCCGGGTTTCGGAAAGAAAAATACTTCATTGTGCACCTGAAAGCTGATGGTCTTGACGCGGTAAGCGGGCATATTACCGATAAAGCCGAGGCTGACAGGATTGCTCTTGCCTGCCAGGACAAAGGATGCAGGATCGGAGATAGTAAACAGAAAAGGGAGGTGGTAAAAGCACCGAAGCTCTATGACCTGACAACACTCCAGAGGGAGTGTAACCGTGTTTTCGGCATGACAGCCGAGAGGACACTTGCCTGTGCCCAGAGCCTGTACGAGAAAAAACTGGCGACATATCCAAGAACGGACAGCAATTATCTGACAGAAGATATGGAAGATACAGCCGGGATGGTCATCGGCAGGATTCTCGAGGAGATGGAATTTGCGAGAGAGATCAATTACAGACCGAACATTCGGAGAGTAATGGATAACCGGAAAGTAGGTGATCACCATGCAATCATCCCGACTTCGGAAATAAGCCGTGAAGCTTATCGTAAGCTTTCGCAGGATGAACAGCGGGTACTTGTTATGGTTGCAGGGAAACTCCTTGCAGCAACGATGGCGGATCATATCTATGTCGTGACAAGCTCTAAAGTGATCTGTGAAGGATATGAATTCCTTACAAAAGGGAAGACCGTAACACAGGAAGGGTTCAGATTTGTTGAGGAAAAGATCAGAAAATATTTCGGCATTCGTAAAGAAACGGATAAGGAGCCGGAAGGCAGTAATCATGGAGAAAATGGTATCCCGAAGATGGAGTATGAACGGGTCGATGCGGTCGTGAGTGAACAGTTCACACAGCCGCCGAAACGGTACACGGAGGACACACTCCTTGCAGCCATGGAAAGAGCCGGCAACGAAGATATCACGGAGGAAACCGAAAAGAAAGGTATCGGAACACCTGCTACCAGAGCTGCAATCATAGAGAAGATCATAAAATCCGGTTTTGTCAGAAGGGAAAGGAAATACCTCATTCCGACGCAGGATGGCATTTCACTAATCACGATCCTTCCGGAGGAACTTACTTCCGCGAAGATGACGGCAGAATGGGAAATGGAACTGGCGCACATTGCTCAGGGAAAGGGAAAAGGAGAGGATTTCATCGAAAGGATTGAGATTATGGTGAGCATGCTCGTCAGCTGCTATGATGGAATGCAGCCGGAGGATCCCGGCTTCACCGGCAGAAACAGGAAAAACATCGGAAAGTGTCCGAAGTGCGGAAAGCCGGTCTATGAGGGGAAAATGAACTTCTACTGCTCGAACAGGGAATGCGATTTCGCTCTCTGGAAGAGGAACCGGTATTTTGATACGGTCGGGGCAGACCTTGACGAAAGAGCAGCAAGGGAATTCCTGGCAAATGGACGGTGCCGATATGAAGGGCTGGTGTCAAAGAGGAACGGAAAAACCTATACTGCAGATATTGTGATGGATGTGCCGGAGAAAGGGTATGTCCGGTTCACAATGGAATTTCCGCAAAAGGAAGAGAAGAAGTAAAACAATATATGGAAAACAGTAATTACTCAGCATGCGATGAAGATACGAAAGAATCCTAATGTCAGAGTGCGATGTAGTTACAGAAACTTGCAAATATATCAAATAATGACTTGAATGTACTTTTGTCAAAGATAGATATAACAGCCGGTTCAATCCGGCAAAATGGGCATAATCGGGCGGTCTTCGGACCGTCCGTTTTTATAACTGTAAATGAGTTAAGCAAGATAAGGAGTTTATGGATGAGAAAATCAATAGCAAAGCGTCTTTTTTCCGGTTTTATGGCGGCAGTGACAGTCCTTTCGACATGCGGGGCAGCATCGTTCTCTGCGTCAGCGGCAGATGCCCGGCATGGGTATCCGGAACTCTCTGAGGTAATCAGCAAACTTGATGAGGATGAAATGGTAATTGCAAATGATTACGATGTACCGGTAGGGAGCGAGTACAATATCAGCCTTGACCTTTCAGGTTTTGTTATTCCCGATTTATCAAAAGTAAAAATCGTATTTGATGAGGCGAAGAATGCTGAAGGAATGGATTTCACTACTGACCATGAAGACCGATACAGGGCTCTGTACCATGTTGATCTGCCGAGCGGTCATCCGACATACAGGGCCAGCAGGAATATATATGTGAAAGATATTCCGGGCAGTCATGGTCTTCCTTCGGATGAGAGTTCTGTATCCGATAGTCATTCCCTGACGGGAGATTCAGGCGTTACTGTTCCGGAAGCGTTCAGTGGGAAAGACGGACCAGAGGAAGTTCCCGAAGAAATGAAAGGAGACAGTTCTTCCGGGGAAAAGACAAAAGACGATGAAGAAGACAGTGATCCCGGAGAAGCTCCGGGCTCACAGAAAAAAACAGATCCCGTTGATGACAAGGACGAAGGGAAGAAGAAAGCAGAAGACGAGGAAATCTCTGAAATCAGGGAAACAGAGAGAGATGTTTCGGGAAAAATTCCATCTTCGAACCGGTCCGATATCAGCACGGCGGCAGATATCCTGATAGACGAAAAAACAGATCAGGAAGAGGTGATTGTCGGGGCATCCGGTGCCAGCATCGATCCGACTGTTGGATGTATTTCAGGAGGATTCGGTGCAGCATATGTCAACCACTGCTACCAGACAACCGGAAATTCCGCCCAAGACCGTATCGTTTACTGCGGTGAGGTCGATATGCATTTTGAAGCAGGGCCTCATACAAGACAGAACCTGGTCGGAGCTTCTCTTCAGGGACATGTCGTCACAGAGGCGGAAGTAATACGCACAGGCCTTATGCAGAATTATTTCTTCTATGAAGCCGGGATAGAGACCGATGTCGCCAGGGGACTTACGCAGCGTGCAGTATGGGCAATGGCAGTAGGTGATAATGCCGCCTCAGTTAACAATTATCACTGGCTTGGTCTGGCGGGACTCACCGGAGTGTATGACGCAGCGAAAGCTTATGCATCAGCGAATGCTTCCAATTATGTCATAGATGAGGCATATGCACTGGTGAACGGAGATACACAGAAGCTCGTGTACATAAATGTGAAAAAGAAACCGGCTCCGACGGTAACACCGACACCGAAGCCGACTTCCACACCGACACCGAAACCCACTTCAACGCCAACGCCGAAACCGACAGCTACGCCGACACCAAAGCCGACTGCCACACCAACGCCGAAACCGACGTCTACCCCGACACCGACTCCAACGCCGAGCCTTGGAAAAGGCCGGATCGTGAAGAAATCATCGGATGAGTCGGTTTTCGGAAACAGCAGTTACAGCCTTGCGGGAGCCGTCTACGGAATTTACTCGGACAAGGATTGCACGAAGAAGATCACGGAACTGACAACGGATGTGAAAGGTGAAACGAAAGAGTATGAACTTCAAGTGGGGAATTATTATGTGAAGGAGATTACAGCACCGGAGAATTATAAGCTGAATGACAGGATTTATACACTCACGGTACTGGAAGGAATGACAGCAGTTGTAAATTCTGAAGATACTCCGGAGAAAGGTTCTGTCTCGATCCTCAAGACATCCGCAGAGGGCAGCACGCTTCCTGTCAAAGGCACGGAGTATACCGTCTATAAAGATAAAGAATGCACGGAGACTGCCGGAGTCCTCACTGTCGGTGACGATGGCAAGAGCAATGTACTCAGCCTCTACTATGGAACTTACTATGTGAAGGAGACAAAAGCCGCACCCGGCTACATGCTTGATACAGCCGTGCATACCGTAAAGCTTGAAACCACGAAGACAGTAGAATTAAAGCTGACTGACAAGGTTATCCGGATCGATCTTTCGACAACAGCAAAGAATGACAAGTCAAAGACTGATGCGGGAGAACACATCGCGCTTGCAGAAGAGAAGACCGAAATCACGGATACGGTCACTTATAAGGGGCTGATATCCGGAAGGACCTATAAATTTAAGACAGTCCTGATGGATAAGGATACCGGAAAAGCAGTGAAAGACAAAAACGGAAAAGACGTTACTGTAGAGTCCGAACTGAAGGTCAATAAAGATAATTGTGACGGAACGGTCAGCATTCCGATCGTTTTCGATGCAACTGCACTTGCGGGACACAGCGTTGTCGTCTTTGAGTACCTGTATGATGAGGACGGCATTGAAATCGGAAAGCACGAAGATCTTTGTGATGAAGACCAGACCATTGTATTCCCTAAAGCGGAGACACAGGCGTCTGATGAAGTGACTGCGACTAATATGGTATTGCCCTCGGAAAATATCCGGGTCAGGGACATTCTTGTGTATGAGAATCTTCTTCCGGGAAAGGAATATCTCGCCACCGGAACCCTGATGGATAAGAAAACGGGGAAAGCGGTCCTTGACGACAAAGGAAATGAAGTCAGGGCAACAAAGAGGTTCACTCCTGATACCAAAAACGGAAGTGTAGAGATCCTTTTTACATTCTCAGGCGTAAAACTTGGCGGGACTGTGATGGTTGCATTTGAGAAAGTCAGCATTACAGGCGTGGAAATCATGACTCATACGGATATTAACGATGAGGACCAGACAGTCTATGTGCCTTCTATCGCTACAACTGCAACAGACAAGGAGACCGGTTTCAAAGAGGTCCCGTCAGAAGGAGCGCAGGTTATCAGCGATCATGTGGAATATAAAGCATTCCCGGAAGGCAGATATGTCATGAAAGGGACTCTGATGGATAAGGCATCAGGGAAAGCATGCAAGGATGCTCATGGGAAGGTATATACTTCCAGTGCTGCATTTGAGGTGAAGGAAGAAACCGGATCTGTGAATCTTGATTTCCATGTGGACGGAGATACGCTTGCAGGAAAGCATGTGGTCGTATTTGAAAAGGCATTCCGGGTGAAAGAGGATGGAACAGAGGAAACGGAACCTGTAGCAGTCCATGAAGATATCAATGACGAAGGACAGACAGTAAGTTTCCCTGCAATCGCGACCACACTGGTGGATAAGCAGACCGAAGACCATTATGCATACGCAACTGAAAAGGTCACACATATAGATACTGTCAAGTATTCCGGGCTTATTGCAGGAAAGAAATACACGGTAAAGGGAAAACTCGTTGATAAAGAGACAGGTGAAGTAATCACAGACAGAGACAAGCCGGTAACTGCTGAAAAAGAGTTCACTGCGAAAAAAGCGGACGGATCCGTTCAGATCGTATTCACGTTTGATGCAACGGCTCTTGCCGGAAGAAGTGTCGTTGCTTTTGAATCGCTTCTTAATGAGGGAAGAGAGGTCGCATCCCATGCAGACATCAATGACGAAGACCAGACAATCCACTATCCGAAGATTGGTACAGTGCTCACAGCTAAGGATTGCAGTTCTCATACTGTACTGGCGTCCAAAACGCTCTACCTGACAGATACAGTTACATACAGCAACCTGATTCCGGGAAAAGCATATGACCTTGACGGTGCTCTGATCGATAAGGAGACCGGGAAAGAGATAAAGAACGGGGATTCATTTGTCAAAGCAACAACAGGTTTTACACCGGATAAGCCGGATGGAACAGTCCAGCTGATATTTAAAATTGATGCAACAGGGCTGGCAGGAAAGACGTTGGTTGCATTTGAGATCCTTTGGAGAAATGGAAAAGAAGTCGCTATTCATGCAGATATCAATGATGAGGCTCAGACGGTATTCATTCCCGAAATCAGCACCAGCTTCACCTGCAATGAAACAAAGAATCATATGGCACCTGCCGGCGGACTCATGAAATTCACGGACATTGTCTCCTATAAGAACCTGACACCGGGGAAGGAATACACTGTAAAAGGAACCCTTATGGATAAGGAGACCGGAAAGCCTTTCGGCTACAAGGGGAATAAGATCACGGCAGAAAAGACTTTCCAGCCTGATAAGAGTTCCGGAACCGTTGATCTGATATTCGAAGTAGATACGTCGGCGCTTGCAGGAAAATCCGTAGTCGCTTTTGAGTATATGTATGAAGGCAAACGGCAGATAGCAGTCCATGTAGACATAAACGATGAAGAGCAGACCGTAAGAATCCCGCAGATCCGCACAATTGCCGCTGACGGGAAAGACGGTGACAAGAGTATCCCTGCAACATCCGGAGCGGTTGTTAAAGACACAGTTGCGATGAAGAATTTCGAGGTCGGCACGAAACTGAGACTTGAGGCAGTCCTGGTAGATGCAGGATCAGGGAAGGTACTGATGGTCGGTGGAAATGAAGTCAGAGGATCCAAGAATGTGGCTGTCAGAAGCGAGGATGATACCGCAGAGGTGGAACTGAACTTCGATGCGACGGGACTGAAAGGTGATTATGTCGTATTTGAGAGAGCTTATCTTGAAGGCAGCCAGACTCCGATTGCTGTCCATGAAGACCTGAAAGATAAGGACCAGACGATCAATATCAGTGTCCAGGAAGTAAAGGTCAAGATAGAAGGCCAGAAGAATACCACTACTACGACACCGGGCACTGTGACATCAGGCGGAAGCAAGGGAACATCGGAAACGGTCACATCGAAGAGTGGTCCGGTAAAGACCGGCGATACGACGAATGCCGCGCTGCCGGCCATGTTCTTCCTTGCATCTGCGGGGAGTATAGCATGGATGTTTCTTAAACGCCGCATATGGCACTGATGCCTGCAGGAGAAAAGAAGTATTGTGAATGATCTGCATGCTCTTTTCAACTGGTAGCATCGATCTAACAAAGTACAGCGAAGGAGCTGCGCATAATATGGTGTTACAAAGGGGGTCGCGAAACGCGACTCCCTTTACTATAGCTTAAAATAGAGGAGGTAACCTATGAGAAACACAGGGAAGAAACAGGAATACAATGTTGACAGAAGAAACCAGCAGAAGCAGATGATGAGCCGGATGGCAGCCTATCAGAAGCGCTTTAATCATCATGAGGCGCTGCGCCGGAAGACTATTAGAACCGCAAGAAAGGGATGATACTGATATGATGACCAGGAATGAGTTTTATGATTATGTGAAAGACAACGTGAAGGATTATCTTCCGCCTTCGTTTCAGGATGCGGAGATATCACTTATGAAAGTAACCAAGCAGAATGACCAGAATCTTACCGGGATCAGTATCCGGAGGGACGGAGAGCAGATTGTGCCTAATCTTTACCTGGAACCTTACTATAAGGATTATTGTGCCGGAGAGGATCCGGACAAACTGGTCGGTGCTGTTGCAGACCAGAGGATCGAGTACGATAAGGAAGAGATACCGGAAGAGTTCAAGATCGTATCTGACTATGAAAATGTGAAAGACCGGCTTCAGATTGTGCTCTGTGATCCGGAAATGAATCAGGAAAGGCTCAAAAATAAGCCGTCCAAACAGTTCGGTGAATTTACTGCGACTTACCAGGTCATGCTCAGGGCGGACGAGGAATCACTCGGCACGGTTTCCGTTACAGATTCCCTTCTGCAGTACTGGGGAATTACACCGGAGCAGCTTCATGCGGATGCGATTGCGGCAGAGGATGCGCGAATTCCTTCTCTCTACAATATGAATGATCTGATGATGGAGTTCATGACCGGACAGCAGCCGGAAAATCTCTTCCAGAATCCCGGCGAAGTCGATCTTAACGGGCCGCCGCTGTTCTGCCTGACGACAGGGGATAAGATGTTCGGTGCATCACTGATGGTTCGTGAAGACATTCTCTCCAAAGCTGCTGAGTTACTTGGCGACAATTTTTTTATCCTGCCGTCCTCACTGCATGAGGTACTCATTATTCCCGAGAGCCTCGCAGATGATGCGCACGTCCTTGTGCAGATGGTGAAGGATGTCAACGAGGCAGAGGTGCTTCCGAAAGAGAGGCTTTCTGATAAGGTCCAGTTTTATGACAGAGAGTCAGGGGTATTGGAAAACGCCTTGAAACGCCAGGACCGGCTTACGGCGGAGAAGGAGGCTGCAAAGGCTGACCGCGCTGAAAGAAACGGCGGAAAACGCAGCATTCATGACCGGCTCAGCGAAAAAAGGGCGGCAGTCCAGAACGGGCCTGCCCCCGTTCCGCAAAGGGACAGGAATAAGTCAGCACAGGCCATACTTTAATGAATAATTGTAAGTTTTATCGACCGAGGGAGCCGTAAGGCTCCCTTTTTTTCGTGAAAGAAGGAGAATTATGGCGACGAAATTATTACTAATCGAACAGCTTTCGGATGAAGCGGCGCGTGACTTGTCTGCCTCTCCGGAAAATTGGATGAGGTTTCTTGACACCGCTTCAAGGGTTTATAAATATACTTTCCCGGAGCAGCTTTTGATCTATGCGCAGAGACCTGAGGCGACTGCCTGCGCTTCCATGGAAATCTGGAATAAGAAGATGTTCCGCTGGGTAAAGAAGGGGTCGAAGGGTATTGCCTTGATTGACACAAGCGGGAGCAGGAACCGTCTGCGCTATGTCTTTGATGTGGCGGATACTTTCAAGCAGAGGGAAGTCGGAAAGGATGTCAGCCTGTGGAAGCTTCCGGACAATATGCGGGAGAGCCTTGCATCATATCTTGCCGAGGAGGTCAGCGGTCCCGTGGAGAGTGATGACCTTGTTGAAGTCTTTGACAGGCTTGCAAGAGAAAATGCCGATATAGCAGCTGGGGATGCATTTTCACAGATACGATTCTTTATAAAGGACAGCTATCTTTCTGAACTGGATGAGTTCAACCAGAAAAAGGAGCTGAAGGATCTGATCGCTGACAGTGTATGGTATATGCTGATGAAAAGGACAGGCCTGGATCCGATGGACTATCTTGAACCATCAGACTTTCAAGCAATCCGGGATTTCAACACCCCGGATGTGATTTCCGGTATCGGTACCAGTGTTCATGAGATCACGATGCCGATTCTGATGCAGATCGGAAGGTTTGTCAGAAGTGAAATAAAGCGGGAACAGTCGGCTTTGCGGGAGAATGCCGAAAAATTACCAGGAACAAATGTTCAGGCAGGGGTTGAAAAAGAGAATGACAACCGCTATAATGAATTTAACACGTTAATTCGTGAAACTGCGGAGCAGACAGATGACACAAAAGACCTGAAAGATGGTCGTAATGATGATAGGGAGGAAACAAATCATGATGAGAGAGCTGACATACAGCAGGAACGGGGATTACCTGATTCCGGATCTGGAACTCACGGAGACGACAGGGACGATCGGCAAGTACGGGATGTTGAGGAAAGAGTTCCTGAGACAGCACAGGAAGATAACGTTCGACGCGATGACACTGAAGAATACGCTGGACCGCCATCTGATGGAGGTCGATCTGGAAGCGAAGAGGAAAATCGAGAACCTGATGATGGATCTTCTGAAGACAGATCCGGCTCCGGACAAGATGAAAGATCAGATGGGATGGACGCAGCATATGAACCGGATCCAGTCTCAGGCGGAGGAAATAATTCTGGAGGAACTTATATACAGTTAAGCCTTTTTCCAAGCGAAACAGAGCAAACGGATATTATACGCGAAGCGGCTGCCGGCAGTGACCGGACAGCTGCTTTTTTTGTACCTGACGATATGGTAGACGATATTCTGCGGACCGGGAGTGGAAGGAAGAACACGCTTCTCCATATCTGCGCAAAGCTGCAGGAAGACGTATCCGAAGAGGATTTTCAGAAGTTCCTTAAAGCGGAGTACGGTGCCGGGGGTAAAGGATTCACGATTGAGGACAGGCATATAAGCGTCTGGTTTGACGAAGAGGGAATCCGAATCCACAGGGGGGAGAGTGCTCGAAGCGTATATGACCGGAAGGTATCCTGGGAAGAAGCTTCCAAAAGAATCCGCACCATGTATGAGGACGGGAAATTTGCATCGAACATCATTATGTCAAATGCTTTGAATAATGAACGGGAGGAACTTGCATCCCGCACATACTTTCTTTTTCGGGACAGTGCTTCCTACGTTCCGGAGGAATGGAATATGGGAACTTATCCGGAAACCGTGGAGGCGATAAAAAAGACGCTTGAGGAACCGGATGAGATTTATGATATCTATCTAAGGATAGATACATTAAGAAGGCAACTTGCAGAAAATGGCGGTGGTCCGTGGTACGTGACGAACAGGATTCCTGAAACTATGGTGCGCCTTGTAGATCTCAGAAATGCAGTCCCTTATAAAGAGCAGGATGCAGATATTGATAAGTTAGTTCCTTCCTTTATTACGCAGGATGAGATTGACAGCGTTTTTAAGAGAGGCGGTCTGACAAGCGGCGGAAAGCAGAGAATCTATGAGTTTTTTCGCAGCCATCACGAAAGGAAGGAAGAGGCAGAGTTTCTTAAGGGAGAATACGGGATCGGAGGACAGAGTGACGCTGTTACCGGGAGTGAGGACTCTTTTGAGAACCATGACGCAAAAGGGATCGTGATAACGAAAGGAGACCTGACGGAGCCGTATGCTTCTGTAACGCTGAGTTGGAACAAGGCAGCCGAGAGAGTTCATCTGCTGGTGGAAAGGAATGATTTTCTTACCCAGGAAGAACTTGAGAAATATGAGGAACGTCTCGAAGCACAGCGTCTTGCTGATATGCAGGAAGTGCAGGAGAGTATGGGGCAGGATGAAGAGCTGCGTGCTGACTCTCTGACAGACGGAACGGCAGAGATTGAACCGGCGAGCAGTGATACAGTATCCGGGACATCCGGGGAAACGGAAAAACCTGTTGATGAAATAGATTCCGGGAAAACGGAAATTATAAACACGCAAGAACTCCTTGGTCATCGCTTTGCACAAGACGGCAGGACCTATGAGATAGAAGAAATCTCTATGTTTGGGGATGTTTCTTTGCGAGATGTGACATTCGAAGAGACAAACGGCTTCCCGATCAGCCGCATAGAAAAACTCCCTCGTGTTCTGGAATGGATACGGGAGGAGCAGGAAAGGGAGGAGGCTGATATAAAAATGTCTCCTGCCGGTAACTTTCATATTACCGACAATGATCTCGGAATCGGCACGCCGAAGGAGAAATACCGTCGTAATGCTGAGGCAATCCGGACCCTGAAAAAGATTGAATTCGAGAATCGAGGAGCAAC
Source organism: uncultured Lachnospiraceae bacterium (assembly GCA_946535445.1). Lineage (GTDB taxonomy): Bacteria > Bacillota > Clostridia > Lachnospirales > Lachnospiraceae > Chordicoccus. Next base: position 7,719 of record CAMNDN010000010.1, on the reverse strand, counting down.
GCTGGAAGAACAGGAAATCTTATCAAAATATGTCGGGTGGGGAGGGCTGCCGGATGTATTTGACGAGACAAAGGAAAATTGGAAGAGCGAATATGAAGAATTAAAACAGCTTCTTACTCCCTCAGAATATGCATCGGCAAGGGCTTCCACACTGAATGCACATTTTACGCAGCCCGTCATTATAGAGGCTATGTATGAGGCACTTGAGAGGATGGGGTTTGAAAAGGGAAATGTTCTGGAACCGGCGGCAGGCGTTGGGAACTTTTTCGGGATGATGCCGGACGCGATGCGGCAGTCGAAGCTTTACGGAGTGGAGCTTGACAGCATTAGCGGCAGGATAGCTCAGAAACTATATCCGGATGCTGAGATCCAGGTCAAAGGCTATGAAAAGACAGAATATCCGAACGATTTCTTTGATGTTGCAATCGGAAATGTACCGTTTGGTAATTATCGTGTATCGGACAAGAATTATGACCGCCAGGGGTTTATGATCCATGACTATTTTCTGGCGAAAACAATCGATCAGCTAAGGCCGGGAGGCGTTGCAGCTTTTATTACTTCGAAAGGGACGATGGACAAGACTTCCCCGGAAGTAAGGCGATATCTAGCGGAGAGGGCGGAATTGCTTGGCGCGATCCGTCTTCCGAATAATGCATTCAAGGCAAATGCCGGCACAGAAGTCACATCCGACATCCTCTTTTTCCAGAAAAGGGATTCCGTTACGCTGGATATTCCGGAGTGGGTGGAAACGGCTGTTGATCCAAACGGCATATCCATGAACAGATACTTCGTCAGACATCCGGAGATGATTCTCGGACAGATGAAAGAGGTATCCGGACCGTTCGGAATGGAAACTGCCTGTATCCCGAATGAGGGCGTGGATCTTCGAAGTCTGCTTTCGGAAGCTGTGACACATATAGAGGGGACGATGGTTCCGGCTGTTGATGCTGAGACAGAATTGGATGAGGAGGAGATCAGCATTCCCGCTGATCCTGCTGTCCGGAATTTCAGCTATACAGTCATTGACGATCAGGTCTACTACCGTGTGAATTCCGTCATGAATCTCATGCGGCTTCCGGCAGCTACGGCTGAGAGGGTGAAGGGACTCGTGGGGCTCAGGGACTGTGTGCGTAATCTGATCAATCTTCAAATGGATGAAAACACAACGGAAGAGGCTATCAAGGCAGAACAGGGGCGGCTGAATACGCTTTATGACACATATACGGAGAAATACGGTGTGATCGGCAATAACGCAAATAAGCGTGCATTCTCGGAGGATTCATCTTACTGCCTGCTCTGTTCCCTTGAAGACTTGGACGAGGACGGAAGGCTCAGGGAAAAAGCCCAGATGTTCTATAAGCGCACAATCAAGAAAGCGGTTCCGGTCACAAGCGTGGAAACGGCTTCGGAAGCACTGGCTTTGTCGCTTAACGAGAAGGCAAGGGTTGATATCCCTTATATGGCGGAGCTGACAGGAAAAACGGAGGAGAAAGTAACGGAAGAATTACGCGGCGTAATTTTTATTGAACCGGTGTCGCAGGAATGGCAGAATGCCGACGAATATCTCTCCGGAAATGTTAGAGAAAAGCTGGAGACGGCAAGGAGATATGCGGAAACGGACCCGAAATATAAGATAAACGTGTCGGCTCTCGAAAAAGTACAGCCAAAGGAACTGGATGCTTCAGAGATCGATGTGAGGCTCGGAGCGACCTGGGTTCCGCCGAGGATTTACAGGGATTTCATGACAGAACTTCTCAGGACCCCGTACTATCTGATCGGTCGCTATATAGACGTCCAATATTCCGAGGTGAACGGACTGTGGAATGTGAAGGGAAAGAACGATGACAGCTATAACAATATCCTTGCAACCGCGACTTACGGGACCGGACGGGTGAATGCCTATAAGATCATTGAAGATACCCTGAATCTGAAGGATATCCGGATTTATGATCTGGTACAGGTAGATGGAAAGGAGAAGCGTGTCCTGAATAAGAAGGAGACCATGCTCGCCTCGCAGAAACAGGAAGCGATAAAGGAAGCCTTCAAGGAATGGGTCTTTAAGGATCCGGAGAGGCGTGAGCTTCTCTGCGGTATTTATAACCGGACCTTTAATTCCATTCGTCCTCGTGAGTATGACGGGAGCCATTTGACTTTTCCCGGAATGAATCCGGAAATATCTCTGAAGCCGCACCAGAAGAATGCAGTTGCCCATCAGCTTTATGGCGGAAATACACTTCTGGCTCATTGCGTCGGGGCGGGCAAAACCTTCGAAATGGCAGCCTGTGCGATGGAGGCTAAACGACTGGGATTATGCCAGAAGCCGCTGTTTGTCGTTCCGAATCATCTGACGGAACAGTGGGGGGCTGACTTCCTGAAGCTGTATCCCGGTGCAAATATCCTTGTCGCAACCAAGAAAGATTTTGAGCCTGCGAACCGCAAGAAGTTCTGTTCCCGCATTGCGATGGGGACATATGATGCCGTCATTATCGGTCATTCCCAGTTTGAGCGTATACCGCTTTCCGAGGAGAGGCAGATCAGAATGCTTGAAGACCAGATCAACGAGCTGGCGGAGCACATACAGGAGGCTAAATGGGAGGAAGGCGGACGCTATACCATTAAGCAGATGGAGAAAACGAGGCGTTCGCTGGAGGCGAGACTGGATAAGCTAAACAGTAAAGAACGGAAAGATAACGTTGTGACTTTTGAGGAATTGGGCGTAGACAGGCTTTTTGTGGACGAAAGTCACGCGTTCAAAAACTTATTTTTGTATACAAAAATGCGCAATATTGCAGGCATATCGCAGACCGAGGCGCAGAAGTCCACCGATATGTTCAACAAATGCCGCTACATGGATGAGAAGACGGGAGGAAGGGGAATTACGTTTGCGACCGGAACCCCAATCTCCAACAGCATGACAGAACTCTATACCGTGCAGAGATACCTGCAGTACAGCCAGCTTCAGAAAATGGGGCTGGCTCATTTTGATTCATGGGCTGCTAATTTCGGGGAGACCGTGACGAGTATCGAACTGGCTCCGGAGGGGACGGGATACCGTGCTAAAACACGATTTGCCCGCTTCTTTAATATCCCGGAGCTGATGTCCCTTTTTAAGGAAGTGGCGGATATCCAGACTTCGGATATGCTGAACCTCCCCGTACCGGAGGCTGAGTATGAAAATGTTGTGCTGAAACCCACCGAACAGCAGAAGGAGATTGTGGCAAGCCTCGGAGAGCGTGCAGAGACAGTCAGACGGGGCAGTGTTGATTCCTCGATTGACAACATGCTTAAAATCACAAATGACGGAAGAAAACTGGCACTCGACCAGCGTCTTATCAACGATATGCTGGAGGATGCTGAGAACAGTAAGATTGCTGCCTGCGTGGAGAAGAGCTATGAGATTTGGAAAGAAACGGCGGATAAGAGGTCGGCGCAGCTCATTTTCTGTGATCTTTCGACTCCGAAGGGGGATGGACAGTTCAATGTGTACGATGACCTGAAAAGCAAACTGATGGCGAAAGGCGTTCCTGAACAGGAAATAGCATTTATCCATGAGGCAAATACAGACATGAAAAAGGCGGAACTATTCAGCAAAGTCAGAAGCGGGCAGGTCCGTTTTCTTCTCGGTTCCACTGCAAAAATGGGAGCAGGGACAAACGTGCAGGACCGGCTTATTGCTCTCCATCATCTTGATGTACCCTGGAAACCTGCGGACATTGAACAGCAGGAGGGCCGAATTTTGAGACAGGGAAACGGAAATGCGAAGGTACACATATTCCGGTATGTGACGGAAGGAACATTTGACGCATATTCCTGGCAGATCATTGAGAACAAGCAGAAGTTCATTTCCCAGATCATGACATCCAAATCACCTGTGAGAAGCTGTGAAGATGTAGACGCTGCGGAGCTTTCTGCGGCTGAGGTGAAGGCTCTGGCTACGAACAACCCGCAAATCAAGGAAAAGATGGACCTTGATATACAAGTGGCAAAGCTGAAACTTTTGAAAGCAAATCATACCAGTAATCAGTACCGTCTGGAAGACAATATCGCAAAGGTTTATCCGAAACAGATCGCGGTTCTTGAAAGCGAGATTAAAACACTTGAAGCAGATGTGAGGCACTACGAGGCAAATAAGATCACAGATCCTGAGAAATTCGTAATGGAGGTCGGGGGAAAGACATACACAGACAAAAAAGAAGCAGGAGCTGCAATCATAGCGGCCTGCCGTGCGATGAAAGAGGCGGATATAGTATCGGATGCCGGGTATTATCAGGGATTCCATATGAAAATCCGTTTCGATGCGATGATGAAGGAATTCACGCTGATATTAAAAAACGAGGCCTCTACGACTGTCCACATCGGGAATGACGGTTTCGGTAATATCCAGAGGATTAATAATGCGCTGGCTAACCTTGCACAGAGGGAATCAGATGCAAGGCAGAAGCTCTCAACGGTACGTCAGCAGCTTGAAGACGCAAAAGCAGAATCAGGGAAGCCATTCCCGAAAGAGGCGGAATTAAAAGAGAAGATGGCAAGACTTCAGGAACTGAATGCAATCCTGAATCTTGATGAACGAGGTTCCGGAGATCTTGAACCGGAAGAAAACGCAGAGCCGGAAAGAAGCAAACCGTCGATTCATGACAGACTGAAGGACTTCAAAGAGAGCGTGGATAAGGTCAGGACCGGACCGGGGATAATGCTGAAACCTCAGCCGAGTCTTTAATCAATATATGAGAACAGACCGGGCAGTTGGACCGTATCTGTCTGACTGTCCGTTTATAAGGAGGATTTATGGCAAACAGAAACGAACAGTTAAGAGAATATGAGATGGAGGCAGCGCTTTTAAGCGGTGCTGAAGACCGCTACGGGATTTATCAGATAGCGGATGGGACGAGGGCAGAGGAATACGCATTCATGTCCATGGATTTTGTAGAAAAGAACGGGATGAAAGTTTTGAGAGAAGACTATCAGCTTGTCTACAGCGGGATCCTGGGAGCAGATGAGACACTCGACACCCTCTATGAAAAGTTCAATCTTTATCATCCGGAGGATTTTAAGGGGCATTCCCTTTCCGTCAGCGATATTGTCGTTCTTCATACGGATGGCGGGAACGTGGCCCACTATGTTGATTCGTTCGGGTTCCGGGAAGTTCCGGATTTCCTGAATCTGGAAGAAGAGCGGGTTTACAGCCTTATTGGCGATAAAACGGACAAGTATCTGCAGATTCAGACATCAGATGAAGGCTTTGAGTACACTTTCTATGACGCCTATTACAGGCTGCTTGACGGCGGGATCATCACAAATGAAAATCTGTCGCTTGATACTGCCGTCCGTGAAATTGTCCTGGATGCCGGCGTTCAAATATCTGACAGAATTCCAGATGTAGAGGGATTCATGGAAAAGGTTAAAGAAGTGGAACAGGAAGAAATAGCAAAGGCGGCGAAATTAATGAGTCAGTCAAATGACGGTAAATGGAAACCGCAAAGGTATCCGGAAGATATCGGCAAAAAAGAGCCTGAGAGTAAGAACGGACATGTAAGTGAAAGCAGTCAGCCAGAAGCACCGTATGTGGAATATTATGTAGCAGAATGTGACGAGTATCATGATCTGGGGACATATTATACGTTTCCGGATGTCAAATCAGCTGTAGAGAAATATCGTGAGATACTGGATGACCCAAGAAAGAAGTATCTTGGCAATGGAATGGGAGTCATCTATCACGGAAAGGCAGGAGATATCTACAACAACTCCGAATGCAGTCTTGTGTTAAAAGAGGTTGTCTGTGGCAATTCGCTGGATCATGTGCCCGGCTTGGCAGAGAAACAGGTAGTGCGGGAGGCCTTGCGTTTGATTAGAGAAGAACTTTCGGAGTTCCGGTATAAGATGCCGTGCTATGAAAAGGAAGCGGAAGATACTGCCCTGACAGCAGAGGAACTGGCTGTCAGGCTTGACCGCCTTGCTCATGATTTTGATCCCTATGATTATCAGGATCGTCTTAACGGGAGCGAGGATCTCGTACTCGACATTACATACAGACTGTATACCGGCGGCGTGAAGCATTATGCGTCATTTCTTGATGATGTGATCAGAGAGGGCGGAAGTCTGGCGACGGAGGCAGACAGGCTGAAAGAGAAGCTTGCGTCATTTGACCCGGAGGTGTCGGATGAAAGGGTGCCGATGGTTCGTGTAAATTACTGTGAGTCAGATAAGTTCGCTCATGAAAAATACTTGCCAATCAATGAATTTGATAAGGCAGTTGCAGACATGGATCGTGAATGGAGTGAGCGGAATGCCGGCAAAGATGAGAATGCTATTGAAACGTGTATGTTGCAGTTCACGGTTTATTATCCGGAAGACGGAAAGATGAAGACGCTCAAAGACAGTCTGAATATCGGTCTGGGAAATGGCGGATTTATTGACAGTATGAACAGGCAGGTCGAAGAACGACTTACCGATCCCAACTGGCTTTCCTACAAAAGAAATCAGGGACAGGGGGCGCTTGACGCTTTTGTGTCAGCTCTGACGGATATTCAGGAGCATGTGCTTCCGCATCTGCAAAGCTTTTGCAGTCTGCAGGAGAGGACACCTGAGCAGGTAGAGGCGATGCAGACTGTACCTGCTGAAAAAGACAGAAATCTGAGCAATACTGCTTCAGCGCTAACAGTTCCCAGGACATCTTCGGATGCAGCGAGAGCGGAAAAACCTCCATCATTTAAGAATGAAAGAAAATCTATCCATCAGAGGTTGGAGATAAATAAGGAGTGGTTGAAAAGTCAGCCGGGAAAAAAAGAGCAGGTGAAGGGGGTTGATAGGTCATGTGATGAGTGAGAGGAGTTCTTTATCTCCTAATCCGGTATATACTGGAGTCGGAAAGGAGGTGTGAAGTATGGGTTCAGTATCAATAGATGAAATACGGGATATGGCATTCAATCTGCGTGCACATATTCAGACTCTTCTGGTAACATCTTATGAAGAACCGATAATATATCTGGACAATAAGCCTGTGCGAGTGGATAAAATATCTATAAGCGAGATGGCACTAAGGGAAGTCAATGAAATACTATCGCAGCTTGAGAATCTGAAAACAGAATTGGAAAAATGTGATTGATGTTACCAGAATGGCTCTAAGAGTGCTTGAGCTTTTTTGTAACTGGAAAGAGAGAAAAGACCATTCCGGTGTGTAGCCGGAGTGGTCTTTGATAGGAATAATAAGAAACGATATGCCCTAGTCTACCGTCTCCAGAGAGAGCCACAAAATGCTCTCTACAAAATGGCCGGGTCTTAGGAAAGTCTCTATATACGCTTGCAGTGAATAATTCAGGCTTAATATTGCTTATTAAAGCCGAAAAGAAAGACAGGGAGGGTTTCATATTGAATTCCTCACATCTATCTGGGCGAGTTTATCACTAAGTTCCAAAGACTTACGCCAAATTTCCTGCTTGGACAGTCCAAACATATTTAGGAGTCTTTCCTGAATTTCAGTAACAGTATATTTCAGATGGTATTTATCATCATTTCCTTTAATCATCTCAATTTTATCGAGTTCATTGAGTACCGACGAAACAGTCATGAAACGAGGTATTTTGCCACCCTTAAGCACTTCTTCCTTTAGAAGGTTATATACTCTGTTTCTTATTATTAATGCAACGAATTCAATGAATATTTTATTATTAATATATTCACTCTCATATGTATAACTTTTACTTTTCCAATCACCTGTAC